>NZ_JAXBRE020000031.1:0-40831 GCF_047520985.2 Stenotrophomonas sp. BR163 | reverse complement strand
AGAGCCGAGCCATGCTCGGCTCAGCGCAGCCGAGCGCAGGCTCGGCTCTACAAGGCGGCAGAAGCAGAAGGGCCGGCAATGCGCCGGCCCTTGGATACCCATGAGCATGCCGGCCAACGGCCGGCACTACCGTGGGATCAGCTGTTCCCACCCAGCGGCTTCACCGGCTGCTTCTGCAGCGACAGCAGGCCCAGCAGCAGCGCCAAGGCCACGTAGGCGCCGGCAAACTGCAAACTGATGATGCGCGCCAATCCTTCCAGGTCCCACGGCAGGTAGATGCCGCCGCGCGGATCCACCGAGTGGATCAGCCCGAACAGGGTCAGTACCGCCGCCACCAGCAGGAAGCCGCAGGCACGGCGCAGGCGGCCATCGACCATCGCCGCCACCGCCGAAATCCACAGCATCGAGGTGATGATGAAGCCGTTGCCGAGGGTGAAGATCACCGCCAGCTCCGGCAGGCCGTGGCCGTCGAGCTTGGTCAGCAGCTGGGGCAGCTGATCCGGTGCGATCCAGCCGGGTGCCTTGATCGCCAGCAGGTAGGCCACCGAAGGCAGGAAACCGAACACCATCGCGCCGGTATGGTGGCGCGGCGTGGCCTGGAAGGCCTGGGTGGTGATGTCGATGGCCACGTACACGATGATCGGTGCCAGCACCGCCAGCGGCAGCCACTGCACCAGCCCGGAGATGATGCCGAGCATGCCGCCGATGCCGACGAACAGGCCGGTCAGCAGCGTATAGCCGCTGCGCGCGCCCATGTGCTTGTACGCCGGCTGGCCGATGTACGGCGTGGTCTGCGCGACGCCGCCACAGACGCCTGCCACCAGCGTAGCCACCGCTTCCACCAGCAGGATGTCGCGGGTGCGGTAGTCATCGCCGGCCGCACGCGCGCTTTCAGACACATTGATGCCGCCTACCACCATCAGCAGGCCGAACGGCAGCAGCAGCGGCAGGTAGGTCATCGCAGTGGGCAGGCCGTCGAGGAAGCCCAGCGTCGGCAGCGGCAGCACCACCTGCGGCGGCACCCACTCCGGCACATGGAATCCCGGCGCACCCAGCCCGGCCAGGCCCAGGCCGTAATACAGCACGGTGCCGAACACGAAGGCCAGCAGCACGCCCGGGCCACGCACCGGCAGCTTGCCCTTGGCGATCAGCACATACAGCAGCAGGCCCAGCGTGGTGAAGCCGACCAGCGGCGAGCGCAGCGTTTCCAGCAGCGGCAGCAGGCCCATCAGCACCAGCGCGATGCCGGCGATGGAACCCAGCAGCGCGGCACGCGGCAGCGCACGGGTGACTGCTTCACCGAAGAACGACAGCACGAACTTGAGCACGCCCATGATGACCAGCGCCGCCATGCCCAGCTGCCAGGTGGCGATGCCCGCCGCGTGCGGGTCCATGCCCTGCTGCTTGAACGCGATGAAGGCCGGGCCAAGCACCAGCAGGGCCATGCCGATGCTGGTGGGGGCATCCAGGCCGAGCGGCATGGCGGTGACGTCGTCACGGCCGCTGCGCGCGGCCAGCCGGCGTGCCATCAGGGTGTACAGCAGATTGCCTATCAGCACGCCGAAGGCCGTGCCGGGGAACATGCGGCCGAACACCACGTCGGCGGGGAACTGGAAGATCCCGACCAGGGCCATGGCGATGAAGCCGAGGATGGAGAGGTTGTCGACGACCAGGCCGAAGAAGCCGTTGAAGTCGCCGGCGACGAACCAGCGACGCGGTGCGGCGGAAGCGGGAGCGGACATGGAAGGGGCGGTGGGGGGGTGGGGAGCGCCGATGGTAGGCCCAGCGGGGCCTGGGCGCCAATTCCGCGGTGGAATGATGGGTTCCAGCCAACGGCGGGGCCCCTCATGGCTGGGCGCGGGTAGAGTCGACTGTTAGTCGACTGGCATTGCGAGTTGGGCCGGTCGGGATGGGCTGCGCAGGACACGCCGTAAACCCGTCCGTGGGGGCTCGATGGCGCCATCCATGGCGCCAACGGTCCTGCGCAGCCCATCCCGACCGGCCTCCCACAGTTTCCTGCGCGTGCCAGCCACGGAAGAGAATCAAAAGATCAAAGGCAAAGGCAGGCTCTCGTTGTAGCGCCGAGCCCATGCCCGGCTGCTGTACGCGAAACCTCCGAGCCGAGCATGGCTCGGCTCTACAGAAGATCATTCCGATCATTCTTTCGTTCATCCACGCATGGCGTGGATCTACCGTGTCGACCAAGGTCGACGCCTACCAACAGCAGCGGAAGACTGTCGAAGGCGGGGTGGGTCCGGTTGCGGGGGCGTGAGCGCCATGGATGGCGCGATCGAGCTTACATGGACGTACTTGCAGCGTCCCCCACAACCGGACCCACCCCGCCTACTCACGGCAAACCTGCTTTTGACCTTGCTTCGGCGGTTGCCGTGGTTTCGGCGGGTGCAGGGCGCAGCCCTGCATCGCCCCCCCCTACTTCTTCAGGAAGTTGTCCACCAGCAGATGCTTCACGTCATCGAAGCGACCGTTCAACACCGCCTTGGCCGCATACAGCGCAGTACCGGCGACCTGCTTGGCCTCGATCTGCGGTGGCATCACCAGCTCGGCGCGGCTGGTGTGCACGTCCAGCAATGCCGGGCCGCGCTGTGACAGGAAATCCTGCACCGCTTCCTCCAGATCCTCGCTACGGGTGACCGTGCGGCCATGGAAGCCGATCACCTCGGCCAGGCGGCCGAAGTCCGGGTTCTTCAGGTCGGTGTAGTTGTCCAGAAGGCCTTCCACCTTCTGCTCCAGCTCGACGAAGTTCAGCGAACCATTGTTGAACACCACCACCTTGATCGGCAGGTTCTCCTGCACCGCCGTCAACAGATCACCCAGCAGCATCGCCAGGCCACCATCGCCGGACAGCGAGATCACCTGCCGGCCGGGGAAGGCCTTCTGCAGCCCCAGCGCCTGCGGCATCGCGTTGGCCATCGTTCCGTGCAGCAGGCTGGTCAGCGTGCGGCGGCGGCCGTTCACGCGGATATGGCGCAGCACCCACACCATCGGCGAGCCGCCGTCGGCGGTGAACAGTGCATCCTCGGTGGCGTGCTTCGAGAGCAGCGCGGTCAGGTGCTGCGGATGGATCAATTCGCCTTCGCCCGGCTGCTCTTCCTGTTCGCGCTTCTTCAGCGCCTTGTCGCGATGCTCGATGCACTCGTCCAGGAAACTGCCGTCCTCGCGCGGCGGCAGCATTGGCAGCAATGCATCCAGCGTCGGTGCGATACCGCCGACCACGCCGAGGTTCACCGGGTGGCGGCGGCCAAGGTGGCTGCCATCGCGGTCGACCTGGATGATGGTGGCCTTGTCCGGGTAGAACTGGCCCCAGGCGAAGTCGGCGCCGAGCAGCAGCAGCGTGTCGCACGCCATCAGCGTGTGGAAACCGGATTCGATGCCGAAGATGCCGGTCATGCCCATGTTGTACGGGTTGTCCGGCTCGACGAAATCCTTCGCGCGCGAGGTATGCGCGATCGGGGCCTGCAAGCGCCGGGCCAGCTCCAGCAGCTGCGCGTGCGCGCCCTGGCAACCGGCACCGGCGTAGATGCCGATGCGCTTGCCCTGCCCCAGCAACTCAGCGATGCGCTGCAGTTCGGCGTCGGAGGGGCGCAGTACCGGCTGGGTGTAATGCACCGAGAACGGCACATCGTGCTTCACCTCGGCCTGGCTGATATCGGCCGGCAGGATCACCACCGCCACGCCACGGCGGCTGATCGCGGCCTGGCAGGCCAGGGCCACCACGCGTCGCGCCTGCTCCGGGCTGTGCACCTGCTCGCAGAACACCGTGCAGCTGCCATAGACCGACTTGAAATCCACTTCCTGCGGGAATTCCATGCCCAGCTCGCTGGTCACCACCTGGCTGGCGATCAGCACCATCGGCGCACGGTTGCGGTTGCTCTCGAACACGCCGTTGATGAAGTGCAGGCCACCGGGACCACAGGAGCCCGCACAGGCGGTCAGTTCGCCGCTCACCAGCGAATCGGCGCCGGCAGCGAACGCCGCCACTTCTTCATGGCGCACGTGCACCCAGGCGATCTCGCTGCCATGCATCGCATCGGTCACATGGTTGAGCGTATCGCCCACGATGCCGTAGCAACGGCGGACACCGGCCTGCTGCAGGGCGTCCACCACGATTTCGGCCACGCGCTTGCTCATCGGATACATCCTCGAAGGGGGGAACGTCCGAGGCTAGACCTGATGAAGTGATGCCTCCGCAAAAAAAGGGGACGGAGGGATTTAAGTCGCTTGTGCCACAAACGACTTAATTCCCTCCGTCCCCTTTCTAGTCGTTGACGTTGATCCAGCCCAGCACGTCGCCGTGCTTCGGGCTGCGATAGCGCAGCTTCACCCAGCCGTTCTGTTCATCCAGCAGTTCCACCCGATCGCCCTGCACCAGGTAACGCTTGGTGCTGGACGCACCAGGCCGGTCGAACAGGAACAGCCGCGCGGATGCCACGGTGGCCTGCTGGCCGCGCAACGGTCCATCCGGCGGTGCGCCCAGGCCATCGGCAATGGCACTCTCCAACACACGGCCGGCGGGATCATAGGTGCGCCAGACGGCCAGCGGACCCTGCTCGTCGGTTTGCTCCCACTGCAGCGCGGCGTTTACCGTATCGCCCAGCATCAGCACGCGCTCGGCGCGGTACAGATAGAGTGTCGCGCCTGCAAACCGGTACTGGTCGGTGTACCACATCGGGCCGCTGCGGCAGCTGCTGGTCAGGGTGCGGCTGGGGTGGTCGACCATCAGGCCCATCAGCTCGCCGCAGCTCTCCCTGCCGTGGGTTGCAGCCCGCAGCGCGCGGAACCCGGCACTGGCGGGATCGAACCGGTACACCGCCACCGCTTCGTTGACCATGCCGACCGGGGCGCGTGCAACCAGCTCCGGGTAACCATCGAAATCGACATCTTCGAGCGACCAGCGCGAATGGCCGTCGGCATCCGCCGCGCCGGCCAGCGTCTGCCGCTTGCCCGACGGTGACAGCTGCACCACGATGCTTCCGTCCTGCTGGGGATCGGCGTGCGCCTGCACATGCGCGGCCACCTGGAAGCGTAGCGTTTCGCCCTCGTCCTCCGCCTGCGCCGTCGGTGCCAGCGCGCCGGCCAACACCAGGCCCAGCAGGCATTCCCTGTAGTTCATCATTGCTCCCTGCGGCACCGCGGCGGCACCTTCAACTCAGAACGATACCTCGACCGGCTGCCGCGACCACAGCACCGACTGATGCCTGGTCTGCTGCTTCCACGCCAGGCGGATCGCTTCGATATCGGCGCGGCGCTGCGGGGTGTCCTCATGCAGCACCACCAGCACCTTGGTGCGCAGGCGGTTGGGCGCGGCATCGCCGCGGAACAGCCACTGGCCGTAGGCATCGAACACGGTCAGCCCATCCGGGAAGCGCGGGGTCACTTCCTTGTCCAGGAACGTGCGCCACTGCGCGTCGCTGATGGTGTCGGCCTGCGGGCGGTTGCCGGCACCCTGCTCCTCGCCCACGCCGAAGTACAGCTCACTGCGCACCCAGCCATGGCCGGCGGACGGGCGTGCGGCATCGCCCTTCAGTTCGGCGGTGGTGGCCGCATAGGCGCTGGGCGCCTGCGAAGAGAGGCTGGCACAGCCGCTGGTGGCCAGCAGCACGGCGAAGACGAGGCCAAGGTGTTTCATCGGTACAGCTCCGGGGAAGGGGACAAGGCGAGCCGGCAGCGTACAGCGCCACCGGCCCGGCGTGCTGATGCCAACCGGGCATCAGCTCCTGCCGGATCGGCAGGGGCTTGCATCGCCAGCGGTCATCACGCGAAGATAATATATCGCTTCATCCGGATGGATGTAAGTGAAACTATCTCCCCCCTTCCCCGTCGTCGTTGTTGCTGGAGCCCCCATGTCCGCCCGCCTGCCCGCGTCGCTGCTCGGCCTCGCCATCGCCCTCTCGCTTTCCTCCGCCGCCGTCCCGGCCCTGGCCCAGGACGCCACCAACCTGGACACGGTGATCGTCACCGGCACCCGTGCCGCCGACCGCACCGTGCTCGAATCCACCTCGCCGGTGGACGTGCTCACCGCCGAGGACATCCGCAAGGCCGGCGTGGTCAACGGCGAGCTGGGCAGTGCGCTGCAGGCGCTGCTGCCGTCGTTCAACTTCCCGCGCCAGTCCAACTCCGGTGGCGCCGACCATGTGCGCGCCGCGCAGCTTCGTGGCCTGTCACCGGACCAGGTGCTGGTGCTGGTCAACGGCAAGCGCCGCCACCACACTGCGCTGGTCAACACCGACAGCAAGATCGGCAAGGGCACCACCCCGGTCGATTTCAATTCGATTCCGGTCAGCGCGATCAAGCGCATTGAAGTGCTGCGCGATGGTGCCGGCGCGCTGTACGGCTCGGATGCGGTGGCCGGTGTGATCAACGTGATCCTCGACAACGGCGGCGACGGTGGCGAGATCGAGGCCAGCTACGGTGCCAACCACACCGACCTCAAGCCGATCGGCCGCACCCTCACCGATGGCCAGACCGGCAACATCAGCGCCAAGGTCGGCACCTCGCTGGGCGAAGACGGTGGCTTCCTGCGCGTCGGCCTGGAATACAAGCACCGCAACGGCACCAACCGCGCCGGCTTCGACCAGATTCCGCCGTGGGACCAGACCCCGGGCAACCTGGCACTGCAGGGCAAGCGCAACTATGTCCTGGGTGATGGCAAGAGCAAGGACATCAACCTGTGGCTGAATACCGAGATTCCGGTGGGCCAGACCTCGACGTTCTACGCGTTCGGTACCTTCAACCAGCGTGACACCGAAGGCGCCAACTACTTCCGCTATCCCGATGACGATGCCAACTGGAAGCAGGTCTATCCGAATGGCTACCGGCCGATCTCCGAAGGTGAGAACCGCGACGTGCAGGCCGTGGCCGGCGTGCGCGGGCAGTGGAGCGAATGGAGCTACGACGGCAGCCTGGACTACGGCCAGAATGACTTCACCTATCGCCTGCGTGATTCGCTCAACGCCTCGCTGGGCCCGACCAGCCCGACCCGCTTCAAGACCGCCGATTACGAATATGCGCAGACCGTGGGCAACCTAGATCTGAGCCGCGTGTTCACCCAGAACGACAGCATCAGCCACACCCTGGGCCTGGGCGTGGAAGCACGCCACGAGCGCTACCAGACCCGTCCCGGTGACCCGGCCAGCTATGCGGCCGGCCCGTACACCGACCGCCCGACCGGTTCGCAGGCCGGTGGTGGCCTGACCCCGCAGGATGCGGCGCGCCTGTCGCGCGATGTGGCCAGCGCTTATGCCAGCCTGTCCAGCCAGTTCGGCGAGAAGTTCTCCACCGACCTGGCCGCGCGCTACGAGCACAACAACGACTTCGGCGGTGAACTGACCGGCAAGCTCGGCCTGCGCTATGAGTTCACCCCGGCGTTCGCGCTGCGCGGCGCGATCTCCAACAACTTCCGCGCGCCGTCGCTGGCACAGATCGGCTACGAGTCCACCTCCACCGGCTACAACGCAGGTGGCCAGCTGGTGCAGGGCCGCCTGCTGTCAGTCAACAATCTGATCGCACGCGGCCTGGGGGCACAGAACCTGAAGCCAGAGAAATCGCTGAACACCTCGCTCGGTTTCACCAGCCGCATCGGCGAGCATTTCGACCTGTCGCTGGACTTCTTCCAGATCGACATCGATGACCGCATTGCACTGTCGGAGAGCATCACCGGCGATGCACTGACCGACTACGTGGCCGCCAACTACGGCGTCAGCGGCCTGCAGAGTGCCAGCTTCTTCGTCAACGCCGCCGACACCCGCACCCGTGGCGCCGAGCTGGTGAGCAACTGGCGCCAGTCGCTGGGCGATGGCCAGCTGCTGCTGACCGGCACCTATGCATATACCAAGACCACGCTGAAGAACGTGCTGGCCACGCCGGCCCAGCTGCAGGCGCTGGACCCGGATTATGTGCTGTTCGGAATTGAAGAGACCAACACGCTGACCGATGCCACACCGCGTACACGTGGCAGTTTCTCGGCCGCATGGAGCAACGACCACTGGTCGCTGAGCACCCGCGTGAACCGTTATGGCAGCGCCACCCGTGTGTTCAACTTCGGAGACGGCTACATCCCGCGCCAGACCTACCAGGCCGAGTGGCAGCTGGATGCGGAAGTCGAATACCGCATCACCCCGCAGTGGAGCGTGGCCATCGGCGGGCAGAACCTGACCGACAACTACCCGGATCGATCCAACAGCGATATCCACTACTTCGGCAACCTGCCCTACGACGTGCTGTCGCCGATCGGCAGCAATGGCGCGTACTACTACGGCCGCGTCCGCTATACCTTCTGATTGCTCTGGGTGTAATTGCCTTGGGTGGGTGCGGACCGTTGGTCCGCACTGCCTGGGTTCAATGCAGGCTGACCCTTTATGCCGACCAACGGTCGGCACCCACCGAAGCAAGGCCGTAGCCTGCCCTCGACCCCACGTACACGCCCACGCTGGCAAGCTGGGCTTCATGGCTGAACCGCTCCCCCTGCGTCCGCCGCCGCCATTGCTGGATGACGCCTGCGCGTTGTTCCTCGATGTCGACGGCACCCTGATTGAATTCGCTGCACGCCCGGATGCCGTGCAGCTGCTGCCGGATGTGCGCGAAGCCATCGGCCGCATCAGCGACCGCCTGGAAGGTGCCGTGGCACTGGTCAGTGGTCGCCCGCTCGAACAGCTGGATCAACTGTTCGCTCCGCTGCAACTGCCTGCTGCGGGCCTGCATGGCCATGAACTGCGTGGGCAGGATGGCCGCGTACTGCGCGACGAACACGACGACGACACCGCCGAATGGCTGCACGCACTGCACCAGCAGGCGATGCGCTTCGCCCACGGCCATCCCGGCGTGCTGGTGGAAGACAAGGGTGTCGGCCTGGCCCTGCACTGGCGCGGCGCGCCGCATGCAGCCAGGGACGTCCGCGCCTTCGCCGACCGCCACGTGCGGGGCCGTGCCAGCTACCGCCTGCAACCCGGCGACCATGTAGTCGAATTCGTGCCCGTCGGCACCGACAAGGGCCGTGCGGTGCTTCGGATGATGCAGTACCTGCCCTTCCGCGGTCGCCTGCCGGTGTTCCTCGGCGATGACCTGACCGATGAGTTCGGCTTCGATGCCGCCAACGGCCAGCATGGCTGGAGCGTGCTGGTGGGTGAACGTGAACCCAGCGCGGCGGTGTTCGCGCTGCCCGACATACGCAGCGTGCACGCCTGGCTGCGTGAGAATGCCTATTGACCCGGCCAACCCCCACGGCCGCAACCGAGATGTACCGCGTGATGACCCAACCCGATCTTGATCTGGGCGTGGTCGGCAACGGCAGCTTCGGCGCCCTGGTCGACAAACGTGCCCGCGTTGTCTGGAGCTGCCTGCCCACCTTCGACGGCGACCCTACCTTCTGCGCGCTGCTCGGCCCCAACCAGCAGACCGGTGGCGACTTCGCCATCGAGCTGGAAGACTTCGTCAGCAGCGAGCAGGAATACCTGACCAACACGGCGATCCTGCGCACCGTCCTGCGCGACGCGCACGGCGGCGAACTGGAAATCCTCGACTTCGCCCCACGCTGGCGCCAGAACGACCGTTTCTACCGCCCGGTCAGCCTGATCCGCCAGGTGCGTCCGCTGGCTGGCAGCCCGCGCATCACCGTACGCGCACGCCCGCTGGCGGACTGGGGCGCGCGCGTTCCGGAATCCACCTGGGGCAGCAACCATGTGCGCTGGGTGCTGCCCGAACACGTGCTGCGGCTGACCACCGACGTGCCGGTGCGCTTCGTGCGCGACGGCCTGCCGTTCGTGCTCAACCATCCCATCCACCTGATCCTGGGCGTGGATGAATCGCTCAACCGTTCGATCAGCGGCTATGTGCAGGAGGCCTTCCAGCGTACCCGCGATTACTGGCGCGAATGGGTGCGCTACCTGTCCATTCCCCTGGAATGGCAGGACGCGGTGATCCGCAGTGCGATCACGCTGAAGCTGTGCCAGTACGAGGACAGCGGCGCGATCATCGCGGCGATGACCACCTCCATTCCTGAAGCCCCCGGCAGCGTGCGCAACTGGGATTACCGCTACTGCTGGCTGCGTGATGCCGCGTTCGTGGTGCGTGCATTGAACCGCCTCGGCGCCACGCGCACGATGGAACAGTTCCTCGGCTACATCTTCAACCTGGCCACCACCGACGGCACGCTGCAACCGCTGTACGGCATCGGCTTCGAAGCCAAGCTGGACGAGGATGAGGTCCCCAGCCTGTCCGGCTACCGCGGCATGGGCCCGGTAAGGCGCGGCAACCTGGCCTGGGTGCAGCGCCAGCACGATGTCTACGGCAGCGTCGTGCTGGCGTCCACGCAGCTGTTCTTCGACCGGCGCCTGCAGGACCCGGGTGATGCGCACACCTTCGCCCGCCTCGAACCCCTCGGCGAGCAGGCCTTCGCCCTGCACGACGTACCCGATGCCGGCCTGTGGGAGTTCCGCGGCCGCACCGAGGTGCACACCTACACCAGCGCGATGTGCTGGGCCGCCTGTGACCGCCTGTGCAAGATCGCCGTGCGGCTGAAGCGCGACGACCGCGCCCACTACTGGCGCACACGTGCCGACACCATCCACGCGCGCATCATGGCCGAATCCTGGAGCGAAGAGCTGGGCCACTTCACCGATACCTTCGGTGGCCATCGCCTGGACGCCTCGCTGCTGCTGCTGGCCGACATCGGCTTCATCGACGCGATGGACGCCCGCTTCATCGCCACCGTCGAAGCCATCGGCCGTGACCTCAAGCATGGCAATTCGCTGTACCGCTATGTCGCTCCGGATGACTTCGGTGAGCCGGAAACCAGCTTCACCATCTGCACGTTCTGGTACATCGATGCACTGGCGGCGATCGGGCGCCTGGACGAGGCGCGCGAGATGTTCGAACTGCTGCTGAAGCAGCGCAATCACCTGGGCCTGCTGTCGGAGGATCTGGCCTTCGACACCGGCGAGGCCTGGGGTAACTTCCCGCAGACCTATTCGCATGTCGGCCTGATCACCGCCGCGATGCGCCTGTCGCGGTCCTGGCAGGAGGCATCGTGAGTCGTCTGGTCGTGGTATCAAATCGTGTGGCCGTGCCCGGCGAGAACCGCGCAGGCGGCCTGGCGGTCGGCCTGCTGGCCGCCCTGAAGGAGCGCGGCGGCCTGTGGTTCGGCTGGAGCGGCAAGACTGTAAAGGAAGGCAGCGGCACGCTGCACCGGCAGAAGGACGGTGACATCGACTACGTCACCATGGACCTGAGCAAGCGCGAAGTCGATGGCTACTACAATGGTTTCGCCAACCGCACGCTGTGGCCACTGCTGCACTTCCGGCTGGACCTGGTCGACTACGACCGCGGCACCCGCGAGACCTACCACAAGGTCAATGCGCTGTTCGCCGACAAGCTCGCGCCATTGCTGCGCGAGGACGACATCGTCTGGATCCACGACTACCACCTGATCCCGCTCGGCGCACTGCTGCGCGAGCGCGGCATCGGCTGCCGCATCGGCTTCTTCCTGCACATCCCGATGCCGTCGGCCGACCTGCTGCAGGCCATGCCCGATCATCTGCGGTTGTTCTCCGCGCTGTACGCCTACGACCTGGTCGGCTTCCAGACCCAGCGCGACGCCGATCGCTTCCAGACCTACCTGCGCCTGTTCGGTGGTGGCCGCGTGCTCGACAACGGTGAGCTGGAAGCACCCGGTGGGCGCCGATTCCGCGCGGCGGCCTTCCCGATCGGCATCGACACCGACCTGATCGCGCGCCAGGCCGGCACCGCCGCGACCAAGGCCGCAGTGAAGAACCTGCGCAGCAGCCTGCGGGACCGCCAGCTGGCGATCGGCGTGGATCGCCTGGATTACTCCAAGGGCCTGCCCGAACGCTTCCTCGGCTTCGAGCGCTACCTGCAGCGCCACCCCGACCAGCGCGGCTCGCTCACCTACCTGCAGATCGCGCCAGTCTCGCGCGGCGATGTCACCGAGTACCGGCAGCTGCGCAGCCAACTGGAACAGATCGCCGGCCACATCAACGGTGGCCACGCCGAGCCGGACTGGACGCCGCTGCGCTACGTCAACCAGAACTTCACCCATGCCACGCTCACCGGCTTCTACCGAGCGGCGGCGGTCGGGCTGGTCACGCCGCTGCGCGATGGCATGAACCTGGTGGCCAAGGAATACGTGGCCTCGCAGGACCCGGAGGATCCCGGCGTGCTGGTGCTGTCACTGTTGGCCGGCGCCGCCGACGAACTGAAGCAGGCACTGCTGGTGAACCCGCACGACCTCGACGGCGTGGCCGATGCGATCGCCACCGCGGCGACGATGTCGCTGAGCAGGCGCAAGGAACGCTGGCACGCGATGATGGAACATCTGCGCACCTACGACATCAACCACTGGCGCCGCAGCTACCTCGACGCACTCGAAGGCTGAAGAAAAAGGGGACGGAGGGGATTAAGTCGTTTGTGCACAAACGACTTAATCCCCTCCGTCCCCTTTTTCGTCAATCCAGGAACCGCGCGGCCTGTTCCGGTGCGGGTAGATGGCAGGTGTCATGCCGACCGAACCAGCGGTAACGGTTGCGTGCCAGCGCGCGATACGCCGCATCACGCCAGCCGCGCGGCACGAGCCGCAGCACGCCGGCCAGGCGCCAAGCGCCGCCCAGCCCCGCAAGTACGCGCAGGATCGCATCGGTATCGGTCCAGGCACCCTGTGCGTCCAGCAGCAGGAACGACATCGGGTCCTGCGGATCCAGCCCGTGCGCGCGCAGCATCGCGCTGCCCTTCTGCCCCTGCATCGCTGCAAAGCGGTAGCGCCCCCTGCGGTCGAAACGCAGCAGGAACCGCACCCAGCGGTTGCACAGTGCGCACACGCCATCGAACACGATCACCGCGCTGCCCGCCTCGGCGGCAGCGTCACCGCGGTTCGAGCCAACCTTCATAGCGGATCAGGGCTCCGGCCCAGGGCAGCGTCACATCGACCAGGAAAGTGTAGCGCTCGCCCTGCCAGGCTTCACGGCAGCGCACACCGCCGAACCAACGCGTCGGCAGCGGCAGCAGCCCGAACGCCCAGACCCGGCGCACCGACCAGTCGATACCACCGTCGCGGGCCTGCAGCACGAACTCGAAGCGCACCGCGCCCAGCTGCTCGCGCAGATGCCCGTCGTGCGCCCACAGCCGCGACACCATTGGCCAGCGGCCGAACCGCCGCGCCCACTGCTCGCCCTGCCGGTAGCGGTTGAACACCACCTCGGTGGGCAGCGCGTCACCGTCCTGTGGCAACCGCGCCAACGCAGCCAGCAGCGGCACCAGCCAGTGCCGCCCCCTCACGATACGCGCCCGCCCCACGTAGCGGCAGGGCAACGGCGCGGCATGCAGCGCCTGCACCGGTCCTGCCAGGGTGACGAAGGCCGGCCCCAGCACACGCGCGAACAGCGGCGGAGTCAGGGCGCGATCCAGGCCAGGGTCGCCATGCGCCCGGTGCGACGATCGCGCCGATGCGAATACAGGTCCGGGTCGGCCATCGTCGACACCGTGCCGCCATACACCTGTGCCGGGTCCATCCCCGCAGACTGCAGGCGCTGCCGCGCCAGCGCGAACAGGTCCACCTTCCAGTGTCCGGGACGGGTCGCGACGAACGCCCGCTCAGCAGCGGGATCATGGCCGACGAAGGCGTGATAGACCTCCTCGCCGATCTCATAGTCGGACGGCCCGGCGGCCGGGCCCAACCAGGCCCGCAGCTGCGCCGGCGGCGTCTGCAGGGCGGCCACCGTGGCCTCCAGCATGCCGTCGGCCAGCCCCCGCCAGCCGGCATGGGCCGCGCCCACCTCGCTGCCGTCCGCGGCGGCGAACACCACCGGCAGGCAGTCGGCGGTCAGGATCGCCAGCACCACGCCCGGCACCGAGGTTACCGCCGCGTCGGCCACCGGCTCGCTCGCGCCGGGCACCGGCGGTGCATCGAAGCGCAGCACGGTGCTGCTGTGCACCTGGCGCAGCCAGTGCGGTGCCGAGGGCAGTGCCAACCCCTGCTGCAGCAGCTGGCGGTTGTGCTCCACGTTGGCCGGGGTATCACCATCGGCCGCGTGCCGGTTGCCCAGGTTGAACTGCGCGAACGGCGCCGGCGAGATGCCCGCACCGTGCCGGCGCGTGGTCAGCGCATGGACGCCTTCGGGCGCCGGCCACTCGGCCTGCAGCAACGGCAGCGCGGCCGCCATCACCAGCGGTCCCGCTCGCGGGCGGCGAAGGCTTCGCTGTCTTCGCGCAGCACCTTCAGCAGGTGCAGCATGTCCTCCGGCACCGGCGCGGTGTTGCGCACCGGTTCACCGGTGATCGGGTGCGTGAACTCCAGGGTCTCGGCGTGCAGGGCCTGGCGCTTGAAGCCGCGCAGCGCGGCCACCAGCTCGTCGCTGGCGCCCTTGGGCAGCTTCAGCGCGCCGCCATACAGCGGGTCGCCGATGATCGGATGGCGCACGTGCGCCATGTGCACGCGGATCTGGTGGGTACGGCCGGTTTCCAGGCGGCACTCCAGCGCGGTGTGTGCCCGGAAGCGCTCGCGCAGGCGGTAGTGGGTCACCGCTTCCTTGCCGTCCTCACGCACCGCCATCTTCAGGCGGTCGCGCGGGTGGCGGTCGATCGGGGCATCGGCAGTACCACCGGCCACCAGTGCGCCCATCACGATGGCCAGGTACTGACGGTGCACGTCACGTGCCGCCAGCTGCTCGACCAGCGCGGTCTGCGCTTCCAGGGTCTTGGCCACCACCATCACGCCGCTGGTGTCCTTGTCCAGGCGGTGCACGATGCCGGCGCGCGGCAGCACCGCCACCGACGGATCGCGGAACAGCAGCGCGTTGACCAGGGTGCCGCTGTGGTTGCCGGCCCCCGGATGGACCACCAGGCCCACCGGCTTGTTGATCACCAGCAGGTGCTCGTCCTCGAACAGCACGTCCAGCGGGATGTCCTCCGGCTGGGCGTCGGTCTGGGTTTCCAGCACCGCGTTGAGGGTCACCACCTCGCCGCCACGCAGCGGATCGCGCGGGCGCACCTGGGCACCGTCCAGCAGGACCTCACCGGCCTTGATCCACTCGGTCAACCGCGAGCGCGAGTATTCGGGGAACAGTTCGGCCACGACCGCGTCGAAACGACGGCCCGCAGCGGTGTCGGGGACGATGGCCTGGCGGGCCGATTCAGAGGGTTGTTCAGACATGGCAGGGGGCATTCTTTGAAATTTTGGGGTCCCGGCGGCCGGTTTCAGTCGCTGGACAGGACACTAGGCTATCATCGACCCTTCGTATTCCAGCCGCGTCCCGCCTCGACCCCATGATCCGACGCTCCGCCATGCTCTCCGCGCCCGTCCGCCTCACCGCCCTGCTGCTGGTGCTGGTCATCGCCGCAACCGGCTGCCATCGCGGCGCCAAGAAGGGTGATCGCCCCGATGAAGGCGTGCCGGTCGAACAGCTGTACGAGAAAAGCCACAAGCTGATGCAGGGCGGCAACTGGAGCGGCGCCGAAGCCAGCTTCCGCCGCCTGGTGGCCCAGTATCCGTACGGTCCGTACACCGAGCAGGCGATGATCGAAACCGCCTACGCCCAGTACAAGGCCGGCAAGCACGATGACGCGGTGTCCAGCATCGACCGCTTCATCCGTACCTACCCGACCCACCGCAACATTGCCTATCTGTACTACCTGCGCGGCCTGGCCAACTCCAACCGCAGTACGGTTTTCCTGCGCCGCGTATGGTCGCTGGATGCCAGCCGCCGCGACCTGTCCACGCCGCACCAGGCGTACTCGGACTTCAACATCGTGGTTGATCGTTACCCGAACAGCCGCTACGCCGCCGATGCGCGCCAGCGCATGCTGGAGCTGCGTGACGTGTTCGCCCAGCACGAGCTGGACAACGCCCTGTACTACATGCGCCGCGGCGCCTGGGTCTCGGCCGCCGGCCGCGCCAACTACCTGCTGGAGACCTATCCGCAGAGCGCGTTCCAGTACGATGCCGTCGCCGTCCTGGCCGATTCCTACACCCACCTGGGCAACAAGACCCTGGCCGACGACGCCCGCCGCGTCCTGCAGCTGAACCAGCCGGACCACCCGTGGCTGGAAGGCAAGTGGCCGAAGTACCCCTGGATGATCCGCAAGCTGAACCCGTTCGCCGGCGAGAAGTCCGCCAGCACCGGCCAGCGCAACGCGCGACTGGAAAAGAAGTAAAAGAAGGCCCCGAAAAGGGGCCTTTTCTTTGTCGGCAGATCCACGCCATGCGTGGAGGGTTCGTGCGCCCATGGACCACGACACTAGGAATTCTACGAATCCCCGGCGGATGCGACGCCGGTCCCGATCGGCGTAGGCGAGGCCATCCACACTGCGGTGCAACGGCCATCCCGGCCGTGAAGGAGCGCCCCATGACCCCTCCGCCCCGCCGTTTCCACCCGCTCGCCTGCATCCTCGCCACTGCCCTGCTGGCGCTGTCCTCGAGCTCCGTGGCGGCTGCCTCACCCGCACCGGGCGATCTGCTGTCCGCAGCCCCCTATCGCGCCACCTGGGTGCCGTCCCAGGCCGCCCAGGCCTACAAACTGCACTACCGCACTCCTGACCACCGCGGGCAGCTGGCCGAAGGCACCGGCCTGCTGTACCTGCCCGCCGGCACGCCGCCCATCGGCGGTTGGCCGGTGGTGTCGTGGGCGCATGGCACCCAGGGCATTGCGGATCGTTGTGCGCCCTCGGTCTCTGGCCCCTATCAACCCGAACGCGACGGGCGCTTCCTCGATCGGTTCCTGGCACAGGGCTATGCAGTGGTCGCCGCGGATTACCAGGGCCTCGGAAGCTCAGGCGACCATGCCTATCTGCATGTGCGCACTGCCGCGCGCAATGCCATCGACATGATCAAGGCCAGCCGCCAGTACCTCGGCAACGGGACGCTGTCGCCGCGCTGGGTGTCGGTCGGCCATTCGCAGGGCGGTGCCGCCGCGCTCACGGCGGGCCACATCGCCCCCACCTATGGTGGACCGTCGCTGCAGTACCGCGGCAGCTTCACCACCGGCACGCCCACCGCAGTCGAACTGACCGCGCTGGTGATGAAGCCGGACAACCGCACAGCCAATCCTGGCGCGCTCAACGCGTATCACGCGTATCTGCTCGATGGCCTGCTGCAGGTCGCGCCACAGATCGACCGCGTCCTCAGCGACGCCGGCCGCGCCCGTGTGGCCGTGGCACGCGAGCAGTGCCTGGGCGAACTGGTCACCACGCTGGACGGCGCCGACACCGGCAGCATGTTCACTGCACCGCTGGCCAGCGTGCCGGGCATCTGGGCGGTGCTGTACGACTATCTCGGCGTACCGCGCCGCGGCTTCAGCCAACCGCTGATGCTGGGCCATGGCAGCCAGGACCGCGATGTGCCCTACCTGACCACCCTGCTGTACGCCGCTGGCCTGGCCCTGCGAGGCGAGCCGGTCGCGTTCCGGCGCTACCCCGTCGACCACCGGGGCACGCTGGACGCAGCCGCCGCCGATGGCCTGGGGTTCGTACGTGCGCGACTGGGGGACGATCCCTTCAACGACGCTGCGGAAACCGCCGGCCTCGAACAGTTGCTCGACGAAGTCCGGTAGATCCACGCGAAGCGAGGATGATCTTCGACCATCGTGCGGACCAAGCTCCGCCCCCACCGGAGAGGGCCAACGGGTTGCCGGCCAGCGGCCGGCACGACCCGCCAAGCGCTGCCTCAGCCCTTGTAGCCGTTGCTGATCGGGTAGCGCCGCTCGCGGCCGAACGCGCGGCGCGAGACCTTCGGCCCCGGCGCGGCCTGGTGCCGCTTCCACTCGCTGATGCGCACCAGGTGCAGCACGCGGTCGACCACGGCTGCGTCGTAGCCGGCGGCCACGATCTCACCGCGCGACTGCTCCTGGTCGATGTAGCGGTACAGGATGCCGTCCAGCACGTCATAGGCCGGCAGCGAGTCCTGGTCCACCTGGTTCTCGCGCAGCTCGGCCGACGGCGGGCGGCTGATCACCGCCGGCGGGATCACCGGTGCGCCGCCCACGGTATTGCGCCACTTGGACAGGCCGAACACTTCGGTCTTGTACAGGTCCTTCAGCGGCGCGTAGCCACCGCACATGTCGCCGTAGATGGTGGCGTAGCCGACCGCGTACTCGCTCTTGTTGCCGGTGGTCAGCAGCAGGCCACCGAACTTGTTGGCCAGCGCCATCAGGATCACGCCGCGGCTGCGCGACTGCAGGTTCTCTTCGGTCACGTCCGGCGCGGTGCCTTCGAACATCGGCGCCAGCGATTCCATCAGGCCCTTGAACGCCGGCTCGATCGACACAGCCTCAAGCTTCACCCCCAGCGCCCGGCACTGCTCGGCGGCCAGGTCGTTGGACAGGCCGGCGGTGTAGCGCGACGGCAGGCGCACGGCGGTCACGTTCTCCGCGCCCATCGCATCCACGGCCAATGCCAGCACCAGGGCCGAGTCGATGCCACCGGACAGGCCCAGCCACACCTTCCTGAAGCCGTTCTTGCGGCAGTAGTCCTGGATGCCACGGGTCACCGCGCGCCAGGCCAGCGCGTCCATGCTCTCGTCGCCGTCGTCCATCCACACATGCGGCATGAAGCGGCGGGTCTCACCGTCATACTCCACCACCAGCCACTGGTCGACGAAGGCAGCAGCGGCCGGGTGCACCGTGCCATCACCATCCGCCACCACCGAAGCACCGTCGAACACCAGCGCATCCTGGCCGCCCACCACGTTGAGGTAAGCGATGGCCGCCCCGCTCTCGCGGGTACGCGCGGCCAGCACGGCGTCGCGCTGGGCGTGCTTGCCACGCTCGTAGGGCGAAGCATTCGGCACCACCACCAGCTGCGCACCCGCGCGCGTGGTGTCGGCCAGCGGCTCGGCGAACCACAGGTCCTCGCAGATCAGCAGGCCGACCGGAATGCCATTGACCTCGAACACGCAGCTGCCACCATCCGGATCGACATCGAAGTAGCGGCGCTCGTCGAAGACCGCGTAGTTGGGCAGTTCGCGCTTGCGGTAGGTCTGCTCGACCAGGCCGTCACGCAGTACGCTGGCAGCGTTGTAGACCACCGCGCCAGCCGCCTGTGGCCAGCCGACCACGGCGGTGATGCCACGGCAGGCGGTGGCGATGCGGGTCAACGCCTGCTCGCACTCGTACAGGAAACCCGGGCGCAGCAGCAGGTCCTCCGGCGGGTAGCCGCTCACCGCCAGCTCGGGGAACATCACCAGCTCGGCGCCGTACTCATCGCGCGCCTGGCCGATCATCTCGATGATGCGCTCGGTGTTGCCGGCGACGTCGCCGACCGGGAAGTCGAACTGCGCCATCGCGATGCGGATCGAAGCCATGGGAATCCAGCCTGTGGTTGCAATGCTTCCATTGTAACGCCGCGTCGTGCGCGCGCCGGGGGCGTTCACTGCGTGGACAGCCCCGGCTCAGTAGATCCACGCCATGCGTGGATGGGGTTACCGGAACCGTCAGGGCGCCAGACGCAGAAAGGCCGCCCAAAGGCGGCCCTTCTGTTTCAGGCAGCCGGCCAGCGGCCGGCTCTACAGCGTCGTCTGCGCGAGGCAGTCGATCTTATTTCACCAGCTTGGCGATGGCGGCGCCCAGGTCGCCCGGCGAGCGGACCGTGACCACGCCAGCGGCTTCCATCGCGGCGAACTTGCCTTCCGCGGTGCCCTTGCCGCCCGAGGCGATCGCGCCCGCGTGGCCCATGCGCTTGCCGGCCGGAGCCGACGCACCGGCGATGAAACCGACGACCGGCTTCTTCACATGGTTCTTGATGTACTCGGCGCCGGCTTCTTCTGCGTCACCGCCGATCTCGCCGACCATGATGATGCCTTCGGTCTGCGGGTCTTCGTTGAACAGCTTCAGGCAGTCGACGAAGTTCAGGCCGTTGATCGGGTCACCGCCGATGCCGATGCAGGTGGACTGGCCCAGGCCGACTTCGGTGGTCTGCTTGACCGCTTCATAGGTCAGGGTGCCCGAACGCGACACGATGCCGATCTTGCCCGGCTTGTGGATGTGGCCCGGCATGATGCCGATCTTGCACTCGCCCGGCGTGATGACGCCCGGGCAGTTCGGCCCGATCAGCACGGTGTCCGGGTAGGAACGGGTCAGCACGTTCTTCACGCGCAGCATGTCAAGCACCGGGATGCCTTCGGTGATGCAGACGATGACCTTGATGCCGGCAGCCGCAGCTTCCAGGATCGCGTCGGCCGCGAACGGCGGCGGCACGTAGATGACCGAAGCGTTGGCGCCGGTGCTCTGCACGGCGTCGGCAACGGTGTTGAAGACCGGCAGGTCGATGTGGGTGGTGCCACCCTTGCCCGGGGTCACGCCGCCAACAACCTGGGTGCCGTACTCGATCATCTGAGTGGCGTGGAAGGTGCCCTGCTGGCCGGTGAAGCCCTGCACGATCACCTTGGTGTTCTTGTTAATCAAAACAGACATGGGAATTTCCTTCGGTGTCGTGGATCAGGCGGCGTTCTTGACCGCTTCAACGACCTTCTTGGCGCCGTCGTTGATGTTGTCAGCCGGGATGATGGCCATGCCGCTGTCACGCAGCAGCTGCTTGCCCTCTTCCACGTTGGTGCCTTCCAGGCGCACCACGACCGGAACCTTGACGCCCACTTCCTTCACGGCGGCGATGATGCCTTCGGCAATCATGTCGCAGCGGACGATGCCGCCGAAGATGTTGACGAAGATGCCTTCAACCTTGTCCGAGGACAGGATCAGCTTGAACGCTTCGATGACGCGCTGCTTGTTCGCACCGCCGCCCACGTCCAGGAAGTTCGCCGGCTCGCCGCCGTTGAGCTTGATGACGTCCATGGTGGCCATGGCCAGGCCGGCACCGTTCACCATGCAGCCGATGTTGCCGTCCATGGTGACGTAGTTGATGTCCAGCTCCGAAGCGGTCACTTCGGTTTCATCTTCCTGGGACTTGTCGCGCATCGCGACCAGTTCCTTGTGGCGGAAGTTGGCGTTGTCGTCGCTGTTGAACTTGCCGTCCAGCGCGTACAGGTTGCCATCGTCCAGGATCGCCAGCGGGTTGATCTCAACCAGCGCCAGGTCCTTCTCGTTGAAGATGCGGTACAGGTTCACCATGATGTTGGCGAACTGGCCGGCCTGCTTGGCGGTCAGGCCCATCTTGAAGCCGATGTCACGGCCGTGGTAACCCTGCACGCCCTCGACGAAGTCCACGTTCAGGGTGTGGATCTTGTCCGGGGTCTCGGCAGCGACCTGCTCGATTTCCATGCCGCCTTCGGAAGAGGCGATGTAGCTGATGGTGCGGGTGCCGCGATCCACCAGGACCGACAGGTACAGCTCCTTGACGATCTCACCGGCGGTGGTCACAAGCACCAGGTTGATCGGCAGCTCGACGCCGGCGGTCTGGTAGGTGGCCATCTTGGTGCCGAGCATCTTGGCCGCTGCGGCCTTCACGTCGTCGACGGTCTTGCAGAACTTGACGCCGCCAGCCTTGCCGCGGCCGCCAGCGTGGATCTGCGCCTTGACCATCCAGGGGCCCTGGCCCAGCGACTGGGCGACTTCAACCGCCTCGTCCGGGGTCGCCGCGACCTTGCCGGCCGGGACCGGGATGCCGTATTCGGCAAGCAGTTGTTTTGCCTGGTATTCGTGGAAATTCATGCGTCACCGTGGGAATAGGAACGACCGCACGCAATTCCTCAGGGCCCCCTCGAAGAGGCACCGGCACGGACCGCGGCGGGCCCACTATTGTGGCCGAGCCGGCGCCGGGGCGCAAAGAAGTCTGTACAAAACGCCAGACCCGGCCAGATTTCCGCCGTCATTCAGGCAGTTGCGCCCGGGGGCCGGCTGGCCAGCGGTATCCATCCCAGGCCAAATGCGCGATCCGGGCCGCACCGGCGGGCGCCCGCCGGCGGCCCTATACTGGTCAACCAGGGTGTGTAGCGTCGGGGGTGCTCGACGGCTTCCACCGCAAGCCACATCGAAGCGACGTACCGCCCGGCCTCAGGGGACGCCGGGCAGGCCCGCCGCAGATTCCAGACCCAGGCAGCCAGAAGGGGAGTTCCGGCGTGTCACCCAGTGCTTCATTGATCGACCGCATCGAATCGATTCCGCGGCGTGAGCTGTATTTCTTCGCGCTGTACCGGGTGCTGATCGCCTCGGTCATCGCCGCCCTGCTCTACAGCCCCCTGTCGGCGATGGTCGGCGAAGCCCACCACCCGCGGCTGGCCGACACCGTCGCCGCCATCTACCTGGTGCTGTCGCTGCTGGCGCTGGTGATCGGCCGCAACGAACGCTGGCTGCGCCCGATCGTGGTCAGCGGCGTGCTGGTGGACATTGTCGCCGCCACCCTGTTGTCGCATGCCCTGCCGGGTGCCAGCGCCGGCATCTCGATGTCGCTGCTGTTCAACATCGCCGCTGCCGCCACCCTGCTGCCGCTCAGCCTGGGGCTGGGCCTGGCACTGGCCGCCAGCCTCGCCACCGGCGTGGAATACACCTGGAAGCTGCTGGAAGGCGGCGATCCCACCCGTACCCTGGCCGAACTGGCCATGTTCGCCACCAGCTACCTGGCGCTGGCCTTCATCAGTTACCAGGTCGGCAGCCGCGCGCGCCGCAACCAGCAGCTGGCCAACCAGCGCGGCGACGAAGTAGCCAACCTGTTCCAGATCAACGAGCTGATCATCCGCCGCATGCGCACCGGCGTGCTGGTGGTCGACGCCGACAACCGTGTCACCCTGGCCAACGAGGCCGCCTCGATGCTGCTCGGTGACAGCGACGGCAGCGGCGAAAGCGGCCGCCTGGACCTGGCCAGCGCCGCCCCGGAACTGGCCCGTCGCCTGCAGCGCTGGCGCAACGGCTGGGCGCAGGACGAACTGCCGCTGCAGCTCAACCCCGACCAGCCCGAAGTGCAGCCCCGCTTTGCGCGCCTGCTGGCCGGCAGCGAGCTGGCCCTGGTGTTCCTGGACGACTCCAGCGTGGTCTCGCGCCGTGCCGAATCGCTCACCCTGTCAGCAATGGGGCGCTTCTCGGCCAGCCTCGCCCACGAGATCCGCAACCCGCTGGCCGCGATCAACTACGCGGTGCAGCTGCTGGAAGAAGGCACCGGCTTCAACGAAAGCGACCGCCGCCTGCTGCAGATCATCCGCCAGCAGTGCCAGCGCACCAACGGCATCGTCGAAAGCGTGCTGGGCCTGGCCCGGCGCGAGCGCGCCACGCCCGAAAACGTCGACCTGGCCGCCTTCGTGCGCCGCTTCGTGCTGGAGTACAAGCAGGGGCAGACGCTGGAGACCGACAGCATCGAGCCGATCATCAACGACACCTCGGTGCTGGCCCAGGTCGACAGCAAGCACCTCTACCAGGTGCTGACCGTGCTGGTGCACAACGCGCTCAAGTACGGGCGCATCGGCCAGCAACCGGCGCGGGTGCGCCTGCGCGTGGCGCAGCACGAGCGCAGTGCGGTCATCGACGTGATGGATCGCGGCCCCGGTATTCCCGAGAGCGTGGCCGCGCAGTTGTTCCGGCCGTTCTTCACCACGTCCGAGCATGGCACCGGGCTGGGCCTGTATATCGCCCGCGAGCTGTGCCGAGCCAACCAGGCGCGGCTGGACTACATCCCGGTTCCCGCTGGAGGCTCCTGCTTCCGCCTGGTGCTGCCCGGCCCGCATACGCTGTTGCCCACCTGATCTCGATTCTGTGCGTCAAACATTTGTCGCTTCCAGCCCCCTCGTTTATCTTTCACGCCCATGAACGAAACCCGCAGCGCCCTCGTCGTCGACGACGAACGCGACATCCGCGAACTGCTGGTACTGACGCTCGGCCGCATGGGGCTGCGCATCAGTACCGCAGCCAACCTTGCCGAAGCGCGCGAACTGCTGGCCAGCAATCCGTACGACCTGTGCATCACCGACATGCGCCTGCCGGACGGCAACGGCATCGAGCTGGTCAGCGAGATCGCCCAGCACTACCCGCGCACGCCGGTGGCGATGATCACTGCCTTTGGCAGCATGGACCTGGCGGTGGAAGCGCTGAAGGCCGGCGCCTTCGACTTCGTCAGCAAGCCGGTGGACATCGCCGTGCTGCGTGGCCTGGTCAAGCACGCGCTGGAACTCAACAACACCGAGCGCCCCGTGCCCGGCCCCGCCGCCGAACAAGGGGCGCGCCTGCTCGGCGACTCGCCGGCCATGGACGTGCTGCGCACCACCATCGGCAAGGTCGCGCGCAGCCAGGCGCCGGTCTACATCCTCGGTGAATCCGGCGTGGGCAAGGAGCTGGTCGCACGCACCATCCACGCCCAGGGCGCCCGCGCGGCCGGCCCGTTCGTGCCGGTCAACTGCGGCGCCATTCCCGGCGAGCTGATGGAGAGCGAATTCTTCGGCCACCGCAAGGGCAGCTTCAGCGGCGCCCACGCCGACAAGCCCGGGCTGTTCCAGGCCGCGCATGGCGGCACCCTGTTCCTGGACGAAGTGGCCGAGCTGCCGCTGCAGATGCAGGTGAAGCTGCTGCGCGCGATCCAGGAAAAATCAGTGCGCGCGGTCGGCGCTGCCACCGAAGAACCGGTGGACGTGCGCATCCTCTCGGCCACCCACAAGGACCTGGCCGAACTGGTCGAGGACGGGCGCTTCCGCCACGACCTCTACTACCGCATCAACGTGATCGAGCTGAGGGTGCCGCCGCTGCGCGAGCGTCGCCAGGACCTGCCGGAACTGGCCGCATCGGTGCTGGCACGGCTGGCCCGCAGCCACGGCCGCCCGACGCCTTTGCTGGCGCCGTCGGCATTGGATGCACTGGCCCAGTACGCCTTCCCCGGCAACGTGCGCGAACTGGAGAACATCCTGGAACGCGCGCTGGCACTGGCCGAAGAAGACCGCATCGGCGCCGACGACCTGCGCCTGCCGCAGCATGCCCCGCGCACGCCCGGCAGCGCAGCACACGCCGAGGCCGTGGTGGACCTGCAGCCCGGCAGCGCCGCCCTGCCCTCCTACATCGAACAGCTCGAGCGCAGCGCCATCCAGCGCGCGCTGGAAGAAAACCGCTGGAACAAGACCCGCACCGCCGCGCAGCTGGGCATCACCTTCCGCGCGCTGCGCTACAAGCTGAAGAAGCTGGGGATGGAGTAAGCACAGGGCCCGACGCGGGCCCGCCAACCTGGTAGTGCCGGCCGCTGGCCGGCAAACTCATGCATCGCGGCATCCACGCATGGCGTGGATCGACCTCAATCCTTGGTAACGCGGTTGATCTCGGCCAGGCTGGTGATGCCTGCAGCGGCCTTCTTCAACGCTGACTGGCGCAGATCGTTCACCCCGATCTGCTGCGCGGCCTCGGCAATCTGCAACGCATTGCCGCCAGCCAGCACGATCGTGGCGATCTCGTCGGTCATCGGCATCACCTGGTAGATACCGGTACGGCCCTTGTAGCCCTCGGTGCACTCGTCGCAGCCGACCGCCTCGTACAGCTCGATGCCCGCGTCCAGCTGCGCCTGGGTGAAGCCTTCGGCCAGCAGCGCATGCTCGGGCAGATTGGCCGGGCGCTTGCAGTTGTTGCACAGCCGGCGCGCCAGGCGCTGGGCGATCACCAGCGTCACCGAGCTGGTGATGTTGTACGGCGCGATGCCCATGTTCATCAGGCGCGCGATGGTCTGCGGCGCATCGTTGGTATGCAGCGTGGACAGCACCATGTGGCCGGTCTGGGCGGCCTTGATCGCGATCTCGGCCGTTTCCAGGTCGCGGATTTCGCCGACCATGATGATGTCCGGATCCTGTCGCAGGAACGAGCGCAGGGCCGCGGCGAAGGTCATCCCGCGCTTGTTGTTCTGCTGCACCTGGTTGACGCCGGGCAGGCGGATTTCCACCGGGTCTTCGGCGGTGGAGATGTTGCGCGTCTCGTCGTTGAGGATGCCCAGCGCGGTGTACAGCGACACCGTCTTGCCCGAACCGGTCGGGCCGGTCACCAGCACCATGCCGTACGGCTTGTGGATGGCTTCCAGGAACAGCTTCTGCTGGTCCGGCTCGTAACCCAGCTTGTCGATGCCCAGCTTGGCCGCGCTGCCGTCCAGGATACGCAGCACCACCTTCTCGCCGAACAGGGTCGGCAGCGTGCTCACGCGGAAGTCGATCTGCTTGGTCTTGGACAGATTGAGCTTGATGCGTCCGTCCTGCGGTACGCGCTTCTCGGCGATGTCCAGCTGCGCCATCACCTTCAGGCGCGCGGCGATGCGCTGGTTCAACTTCACCGGCGCGCGCGCGACCATCTTCAGCAGGCCATCGATGCGCAGGCGCACGCGGTAGTCGTCTTCATAGGGCTCGAAGTGGATGTCCGAGGCGCCCTTGCGGATCGCGTCCACCAGCACCTTGTTGACGAACTTCACCACCGGGGTGTCGTCGCCCTTGGCATCGATGCCGGCGTCGCCGCCCCCGGAAATGTCCTCATCACCGCCGGACACATCCAGGTTACCAATGCCATCGTCGTCACCGCCCAGCGCGTCGCCCAGCGTGTCATGGCTGGCATGCCACTGCTCGAGCGTGCGGCGGATCTGGTCTTCATCGACCAGGATCGGTTCTACCACCAAGTTGGTGTGGAACTTGATCTCGTCCAGCGAATGGGTCGGGTTGCTGGTGCCCACGAACAGCTTGCCGCCGCGCTTGAACAGCGGCAGCACGTTGTGCTTGCGCAGCAGCTCCTCGCTGACCAGGCTCATCGCGTTCTGGCTGGCGTCGAACGTGGACACGTCGAACAGCGGCATGCCGAACTCGACCGCATTGGCGGCCGCCAACTGGGCCGCCCCGACCACCTTGTTCTGCGCGAACCAGGTCGGCAGCGGCTGGCGGGCCGCAGCGGCCTTGGCCATCGCGTCGCGGGCGGAAGCCTCGTCCAGCGCACCATCCTGGACCAGGCGACGGGCCAGGCCGGTGATGCCGACGAGATTGGCAGTGGTTACGGCGTTCATATGAATCCTTGGCTCATCATGGGTCAGGCAGTGCGGCGCGCCTTCCAGGGGCACCGCACAGGGCAGTAGAACCTGCCGCGACCCGCTGGCCGACGACGACGCCAATCCTTCAGCATGACTGCCTCGCCCGGCACTCCCAGCCCGGCAGGCACGATCCTGACTCCCCCGGGGATGATAGCCCCGTCAACGGCCCGCCAACATCCCTTCAGATCACATGTTTCCACACCACTCTCTCCCAGAGCGCCCCGTCCGCGCCAAATCAGGGCAGGCCCTTGACCCTGTCCTTCCTGCCCAATCCCATTCATGCACCGCAGCGGAGTACTATTGCACCGGGGAAAATGGGGACACATTTTGAATCAGCTCAGCATCATCCTACCGGCCAAGAATGAAGCCGAAGGCCTCCTTCGTACGCTGCCGGCACTTCGTCTGCAGTACCCACGTGCAGAGATCATCGTAGTCGATGACGGCTCCACCGACGCCACCGCAACAATTGCGCGTGAACAGGGCGCCCAGGTACTTTCCAGCCCTTATTCCATGGGCAACGGCGCTTCGATCAAACGCGGTGCGCGTGCAGCCTGTGGAGACATTCTGGTGTTCATGGATGCCGATGGACAGCATGACCCGGCCCACATTCAAGCGTTGCTGGACAAGTTGGCCGAAGGCTACGACATGGTCGTCGGCTCTCGTGACAGCAGCGGCCAAGCCAACGTCCACCGTGGCCTCGCCAATAGGTTCTACAACTGGCTGGCCAGCCACATGACCGGCTTCAAAGTAATGGACCTCACTTCCGGCTTCCGTGCGGTACGCGCCGGACGCTTCCGCGAGTTCCTGCACCTGCTGCCCAACGGATTCAGCTATCCAACGACCAGCACCATGGCATTCTTCCGAAGCGCCTATCCTGTTGCCTATGTGCCAATCCCGGTTGCAAAGCGTGTGGGCAATGGCAGCCACATTCGCCCGATCAAGGATGGAATCCGCTTCCTGCTGATCATCTTCAAGATTGCGACCTTGTATTCGCCCTTGAAGCTGTTCGCGCCGGTGGCGCTGGCCTTCTTCTTTCTGGGCTTGGGTTACTACGGGTATACATTCGCGACCATGCATCGCTTCACCAACATGAGCACACTACTGTTCAGCGCATCGGTGATCATCTTCCTTATCGGCTTGGTATCGGAGCAGATCACCGGCCTTACTTACCTTGCATCGCGGAAGGACTCAACCGAGTGACTGAGGGAGGCATGCAGACCGCCTCCCTTCCGGGGCTGCTGGTAGTGGCGTCCACCTATCCGCGGTGGGAAGGAGACACCGAGCCTGGGTTCGTGCACGCCCTCAGCCGGCATCTAACCGGTGATTTCCGGGTCACTGTGCTATGTCCTCACGCCCCTGGCGCCGCCACCCAAGAGAAACTGGACGGTGTACAGGTCATTCGCTATCGCTACGCGCCGGAAGCCATGGAGCAACTTGTCAATGGTGGTGGCATCACCTCCAACTTGCGCCGCCGCCCTTGGATGCTTGCACTGTTGCCCACGTTCCTGCTGTGTCAGTGGTGGGCATTGCAACGCGAGCTGCGGCGAAATCGTCACGAAGTGCTGCATGCACACTGGATCATTCCGCAGGGACTCACAAGCGCACTGCTGCCAAGACACCTCCGCCCACCGATGCTGATTACATCTCATGGCGGAGATCTCTTCTCTCTGAGGGGGCGGCTTCTCTCGGCCGTCAAGCGATTTTCCCTGGCTCGCGCACAAGCGGCCAGCGTCGTCAGTCAGGCGATGGTAGCGCCCTTTCGCGCCTTGGCGGCAGACCTTCCCTTGGCGGTTTCGCCAATGGGCGTGGACCTTCAACATCGCTTTGTCCCCTCCCCAGCGAAGCGGGCACATAACGAACTGCTGTTCGTCGGACGACTGGTCGAGAAGAAGGGATTGACGTACCTGATTGATGCTTTGCCACTCGTTCTGGCTCGTCATTCCCAGGTCTTCCTCACCATCATCGGACACGGACCGGAACTACCAGAACGGGAAGCTCAGGTGGCAGCATTAGGTCTGCAAAAGCACGTCCGTTTCGTCGGTCCGGTGAAACAGAACGCGCTTCCCGCCTACTACCAACGTGCGACTGCGCTCGTCGCTCCCTTCGTCGAGGCCCGCAACGGAGATCAGGAAGGGCTTGGATTGGTTACTGTGGAAGCTCTCGGTTGCGGCTGTCCGGTCGTGACCACGGACGTGCCGGCAGTACGTGATGCATTTCCAGCGGGCCCGCCCCGCTATCTGGCCACGCAACGATCCTCAGCTTCGCTTGCATGCGTACTCATCGAACTTCTGAGTGCACCGGAACAGGCGCAAGCGTGGGCGCACGCACAACGACCTGGGCTGGTAGCTCGCTTCGACCATTCGCAAGTCGCCGCAGAGTATGCGAAGCAACTACGCGCCATCATGGAACCCCAGAATGTTCGCTAGGTTACCGCGCATTGGCAACCTTGCCAGGACCTCGATCCTGGTGATGTTCTGGCAGGGCATGCGGATGGCGTGCTTGGCTGCATGGATCATCCTCGGCGCTCGCGTTTTGGGAGCAACCAACTACGGCCTGTTCTCCGGCACGGTTGGCACGGCCTCGGCTCTTGCCGGCCTGGTAGGGCTGGGCAGCGGCATGCTGATGTATCAATACAGCACTGCGGACCACGGGAAGTTTCCCCGTTATTGGAAGCAGAGCCTTGTGCTCTGCGTCCTGAGCGCAGCGCCACTTTCCTTGGCCTTTGCTCTACTGACCGCTGGCTTGATGTCGTGGCCCGCACTCGGCCTTGTCGCGCTTTCGGAGATCATCGCATTCCCTATCGTCACCAATGCTGCATTCGCATTTTCCGCCAATGATCGCTTGGGCTGGGCCGCTGCCCTTCCCGCATTGAACGCAGGCATGAGGCTTGCAGCCATCTGCATCTTCGGGCTGCTACCGGTCGACCACGACCTGACGACCTATCTGTTGCTGCACCTGGCCTCTTCGGTATGCAGCGCGATGCTGGCCCTCATGCTGGTCCGAAGGATATTACGCCCCGGCCCAGCGAACCTGCAGATCGGACGCAGCGATCTGGCTCAGGGCACGGGACACGCCGCTGCCTGGAGTTCTGCCGTTGCCGTGACTACGCTGGACAAATCGTTCGTCCTGCATGCAGGTGGAAGCGAGCTAGCCGGCTTGTATGCTGCGTGCTATCGCATCGCGGCGGTAATTGCGATGCCACTGGATGCAATGGTCATGTCCGCGATGCCGCGGTTGTTCCGTGCGCAACCAATGTCCCTCCAGCATCGACACCTGATTGTTTCAATGATCCTGGTCGCGACGGCGTATGGAACGCTGGGGGGCCTCGTGCTGTGGTGTACCGCCAGCATCTTGCCCTCCGTGCTCGGTACTGAGTTCTCTGCTGCCATTCCCGGCCTACAATGGATGGGCCTGTTCATCATCGGCTACAGCCTGCGCCAAATCGCTTGCCATGTCTTGATTGGACGTGGCAAGAAAATGCACCGATTCGTCATCGAGACTCTCGGGCTGGTGATAATGGCCTTGATTGCCGCAGCCTGGATTCCTGAAAACGGGCTGTTGGGAGCGGTTTGGATGATCATCGTCACCGAAGCACTGATGGCGATAGCCGCATGGTTGACCGTGATTTTCAGTGCCGGCCCTGAAGTCGCTCACTTGCCAAGCTGAAGAGCTCCAGATACGCCTCACAGGCTGAGTCGATGGAGAATGCTTTGCTCCGTTCGCGAAGATCTTCAGCAGCCACCTGCTGCCTTCCATCCAGCACATTCCGCATGGCCTGGGCCAATGCATGCGCATCTCCCACAGGCACCAGTTGACCAAACTGACCGCCGCCCAGGACTTCCGAAGGACCGTGTGGGCAGTCGGTAGCAATCACCTGAACGCCGCAGCTCATGGCCTCGACCAGGACATTGCCAAACCCTTCGTAGTCTGACGGCAGCACCAGCGCCGTGCTTCGGGCCATCCAGGGCAGCGCATCCTCTACCCGCCCCGGCAGTGCACAGTCGCTCTGGAATTTGCTCCTCTCAATCCACTGGGCCACACGCGCACCTTCCGGCCCCTGTCCCAGTATGAGCAAACGTGCCGGATGGGTGGCTCGCAGCAGCACAAATGCCTCCCAAAGAAGATCGAGGCGCTTCTCCGGTGAAAGGCGCCCCGCATAGATAAAAACCGGAATATCGTCATCCGGGAAGGGCCACGCCTGAGAAATGTGCCTTGCCTGCACACCCTCCATACTGACCAATGGGTTGTGAATCACTCGTATTCCGGAGCGAGGGAGCTTCAGCTCAGACGCCATTTCTGCCGCCAACGCCACAGAAACAGCGACCAGACCCTGGGACCGCGTCAGCGTGCCCCGCATCGCCCAACGAATCAATTCCAGTTTGAGCCTTACAAACCCACGAGCCGCCCGCCTGGGTCCTGACAGCGAAAGATGCTGAGCCACGACGACTGCCGTAGAAGGATAGAGAATGCGGCGCCAGAAGGTGATCCATACCGCAATGTCATTGGAGGTGGTGACCACGACGTGTGGTCGCTCTCGCCGGATGCGCCAAGGCAATCCAAGGAGCATCTGCCAGGCCCCGCGCGGAGCGATGAAGGTTACTTCACCGTTATCACCCGGCCCATTCAGATCACGCCCGGCGATGATACTCACCGAGTATTTTCTCATCTTGAAGCCACGCGCGAGGTTCAATTGCACGCGCTCCAATCCGCCGGCTTCCCAGCGGCTGGCCAGCAGCCAGATCATGCAACCTCCAAGGCTCGGGCGGGCCCTGCAATGCAGATCACATCCTGATAGTCACGCAGATCTTGAACTTCGATTCGAACCAACCGCCGCCTCGCCTCCAAGCGATAGAAGCGATAGCCCAATGGCGATAGCAGCTCCAGAATCTCGCGACTACGGTATCCAGCGGCCAGGCTGGAGCGCTCCTGCACTTCCACCGCAATTATCGGCAGGAAGCGTCGTAGCGTTTCGATTCCCCCCTGCAGACAGGGCAACTCACCGCCTTCAATGTCGACCTTCAATAGATCCAGGCGTGACAGGCCAATACGCCGTACGAGTTCGTCCAGCGTCGTGATGTCGACCATTCCAATGCGCTGGTCGACGCCCTCGGTTCCATGCAGGCTCCCCAGCCCCAGATTAACTTCATCCACATCATGCTGTCCGTAGGAGGCATACATCGCCTGTCGGCCCACCTCTCCCGCCAAGCCTTGCTGATGGACCTGCACTATCCCCTGCAGCCCGTTGCGCCGCACATTCAATCGCAATTCGTCAGCAATCCCGGCTATCGGCTCCAATGCGACGACATGACCGGCACTGCCCACTCGATTCGCGCAGACCAGACTAATCTCCCCAATGTTGGCACCCACATCGATCACGGTCATTCCCGGCTCAAGGAGATGGTCGAGGAGAGAAACGAGGCGAAGGTTGTAGTAGCCCATCCAGAACATGCGACGCTGCATATGCTCGGCAAGATCGAGGGTGATGATGAACCGGTCATCGAAGTCGCGTATGGTCTGCCGCCCGCGGGCGTGACGGAACAGGCGTCGCAGCATGCTCTGCCCCCAGCCCGGCCGCTCCCCAAGGCGCAGCTGATTACCCACCCACCTCAGCGCTGTTGCAATTCCCATACCCCCACCCCGCAGGTGACTTCCGACCTTCAACTGGCCCATGATGATGCACTACCCATCTGATTTTCCATACAGGTCTGTCCATGCATGTCCTCATGCTCAGCAAGCGGCAGTACACCGGACGCGACCTCATCGACGACCGCTATGGCCGACTCTGGGAGATCCCGGAAGCGCTTGCGCGCCGTGGGCATGCCGTCAGCGGAATTGCACTGAGCTATCGGCATCGAGATTCCGGAAATTTCCTGTCTGCGGCAGGGGTTCAGTGGCGTTCCATCAACGCTCTTTCACTCGAGACCATTCAGTTGGAGCGTGCAATCAAGCGACTTCATCAGCAGCACCGTATCGATGTCCTCCTAACAAGCTCCGATGCACCATGCACCGTGCTCGGTGCAAGCTTGGCGAAGCACATCCATACTCCTCACGTTGCAGATCTGTACGACAATTACGAATCTTTCGGACTCAGCCGGATCCCAGGCATGCGCGCCGCGTTCCGTCGCGCATGTGCAGGCTCAAAGGCAATCAGCGCAGTAACACATGCACTGGCTGATCATGTGAAATCCACCCTTTCAACACCGGTTCCAGTACATGTCATTGGCAACGGCGTCCGCCGGGATCTGTTTCATCCGATCAACAAACGTGTCAGCAGGGAGATGCTTGGTCTTCCCGTGAAGGCTCGCCTGATTGGCTGTGCCGGCGCCCTCGACCAAAGCAGGGGGATTGAAGATCTACTCCGAGCATTCCAGGCACTTTCAGAGCGCCACCCCGACATCCACCTCGTCATTGCCGGCCCCAGGGATGCCACCCTTCACCGCTACCCACATCCCAGGATCATCGATTTAGGCGTCATCGGCTGGAAGCAGGTTCCGTTGTTAATCAATTCACTCGATGTATCGGTCGTCTGCAACCGCAATTCCGAGTTTGGGCGTTTCTGCTATCCATTGAAACTGGCTGAATCGATCGCATGTGGCGTGCCGATCGTCGCATCAGACGTTGGCGACACGCGGCGGATCGGCGGGGGCTCAATACGCGCATACGCCCCCGGCAACATCAATGAACTCGTAGAAGCCATCGATCTGCAGCTTCAAAGGCCGCTTTCCAATAGCGACCTGCGCGCGTTCGACTGGGAGGAGCGAGCCGTTCAGATGGAAGCGCTTCTTGTTGAGGCGACGCGCCAGATCAACTCTGAACTCTGATTCGGGACCCGGAGCCGCCCTGTCGCCTAGCGACAGGACGTGGGCACATACCTGGCGTCCAACCCTCCACAAGACCAGTTCACTGACCCATTGGTATCGCTCGCGGTCAGAACCAGTGTCTGTCCAGCGACCTTTGCGCTGGCCGAAGACGCAAAGGCCACCGAGATCGATCCGGTGCTGTCAACGGTCACCGATCGGACGAATTTTCCAGATACCGACCCCGGGGCAGCCATTCCTGCGGCACGGTTGTCGGCAGGAAATTGCCCATGGTCAGAGTAATACGTGGCTATTGCCTCCTTGGCTCCGGTTGACAACGAGAGTCCCTCAGCCACCTGCCCTCGAGCAACATAGTCCTGATAAGCCGGCAGCGCGATTGCCGCCAGGATGGCGATGATCGCAACCACAATCATGAGTTCGATCAAGGAAAATCCACGTTGATACATGCACTACCCCCCTGTTGATTGTTGGCTCGCCGCCAGCCAATGCTCCAGGCCCTCAATGTCCCGGTCATAGGCATGACGATGATTGACGGCTCGCAGAATCCCCAAACCCTGCCTAGCCTCACTGACCTCAAGCAAGTTCGATGCCAATCCCATCCTCAACAACCAAAGACGGCATCCCAGGTCTTCCGGCGAGATCTGCACGGCCTCACGAATGAGCCTCATCGCTAGAGACGGATCCTTCATCACATTGAAGGCGTAGTTGGAGAACACCACCCGGACTCTCGACGATCGAGGATTCTCTGCCGTTGCGGTCGACAACAGAGCAAAGAGCGCCTGCTCTTCGGCCGGCCTGCACCCTCCCTCAACCCGACATGCGACGATCGCTTCAAGCGCCCCGACTTCCTGTGGTCCCAATGACCGCCTGGATATCTTGCGCTCAAGGGCACCCCATATCTCCGGGGGCTGCGCCCGCCCTTGATGCGACTTGAGAATGATCAGTGCCTGCTCGGGAAGTGGGGAACTGCCGGGCAATGAGGCCGCATGCGTGAACTCCTTCTCAGCCAGGGCCCAAGCCGGGGAAGCAGGATCGGCGGGGGCTGACGCCAGCAGTGCTCGTCCAAGTTCATAACCGGCCCGCGAAGAATCAGGATTACGGTTAGACAACGTGAGAGCAAGGCGCATTGGATCTGCCCACGTCTGCACCTGGATCCACCCCATGGCCGAAACAAATAGCAGCAGGACTCCCACTACCGTACGGCGGGCCTCAACGGTCCACCTCTGCATCAGTGCAGTCAGTGGTTGCACCAGAGCAAGAGCGACACCCGCGATTGCTAGGTAATTCCGATGTTCGAAAGCCAACTCCAGCGGCACAACATTACTGGTCAACAAATGGCTGGCAAAGAACCATCCGATGCCAAGTGCCGTAAGGGGCCAGCGCTTGCGCAGCCCCCAGGCCGCGGTCGTCACCGCGACCAGCGCCAGCATCGGGACTATGAAAGTAGTTGAACGCCAGGATGGCGGGACCTGTGCATTGTCGTAATAGAACATCAGCGACTCAGGCCAGGGAAGCATGATCTGCTGAAGATAGTTCAGCAGAATCGCCGGTTGCGAGTACAACCGGCCAGCCAAGCTGAAATCACGTGCCGAGTAGCGTTCCGGCGCTAGAGCGCCAGGCAGAATCACTGCGAAATATAGAAAGATCGCCCCTATGGCTCCAAAGGCATATAGGAGGGAAATTGCGCGCGCGCGTGTTCCATCCGGATTCCGGAACTTGAGGAGAAACACCTCGATCAACAGTGTGTAAGCTGGGATAAGTATCGCGGTCTCTTTGAAGCCCAGGCCAATCCCCGCTCCGAACACCGCACAGCACCACCAGAGCAACGATGCCCGGGACCAGGGAGCGCTGCCGCGCGCCTTGAGATAGCAGAGAAGTGCAATCAGGACTCCCGTCGCTCCTCCTATTTCCATGCGCTGCACGACATAAAGGACGGTAGACACCTGCAATGGATGAACCATCCACGCGGTGGCGACCATGAAGGCCGTCAAGCGCACCTGTGACGACGAAATGCTGAGCACTCGCCTGATCAGCATGGACGCCAGGGCGAACACCAGCACCGAATTCAGGAGGTGTAGAGCCAAGCCGGTCGCCTTCATCGGCCAAGGAGCCAAGCCAGTAAAGTAGTAATTCAGGCCGAAACTGAGAATTGCCAATGGGCGGCCCACGTCGCCCGTGACCCCATTGCCCATGACCTGCGCGATGGAAGTAAAGTCCATCGAGGTCAAGCGCCAATCCGGATCGTCCACCAGATTGGGAAAGTCATCAAAGATGAACCCCCCATTCAAGCCATTCCAATAGACGCCCACACCCAGCAGCGCCAGCAGGACAAGACCCACCAGAGGCAGCAGTCGCTGAGCAGGCACACTTCGCATCGAATAGAACTCCCCTTGCCCCAAAAAAGAAAGGGCCGCAAAGCGGCCCTTTCCCCATACCGCTATGCCGTCTGCGCGATTAGCGGCAGGACGACGGACGGTACTTGGCGTCGATGGTCGTGGCGGAGCCCTTGCAGTCCCAGGTGATCGAGCCACCAGCGTCTGCCGGGACCAGCGCAAAGTCGCGACCGGCGACCTTGGAGCTCACCGAGCCCGAGCCCTTCATCTTGGCGGTGATCACGCCGTTCGCACCAACGGTCACGCTGGCCACGTACTTGCCGTTGATCGACGACGCGCCAGCAAGGCCGGCCATCGCATTGGTGGTCGGGAAGGCGCCCTTGTCGGCGTAGTACTCGGTAACAGCAGTCTTGGCACCCGAGCTCAGGGTCATCGCTTCGGAAACCTGCGAGCGTGCCACATAGTCCTGGTAAGCCGGCAGCGCGATGGCAGCCAGGATGGCGATGATCGCAACAACGATCATCAGTTCGATAAGGGTGAAGCCCTTCTGGTTCTTCATTTGGTACATCCCCAAGATAAGTGGTGGTTGATTTCAGAAGTCAGGATCGGTCTGACCAGTGGCCAGCTGAGCGGGTCCTGCCCCCTGCGGGTGGATCAACGCAGGTTGCGTGCCAACCCCGGCACGCCTCCCCCTGGATTTCCCCGCGCCCATGATGGCAGCTATTTCACGGATGGGAACCCCCCGGATGCGAATCTGCGATGGACGCGGCAATGTGACGCAGTGCGTCACCTTTGGTCGGCACCCGGCACGAATTCGCATGATGGTCCCCTCAACAACTGCCCAGACGGGCATGAACCCGCTACCATCGACGGCTAGACGCCCGCCTGGGGATGGCGGGTCTTGGGGAGCCGATATGTCTGTCAGTCGCAGTGCGATCAAGAAGGAGCCCGTGGCGCGCAGCACCACGGACCTGCAGCCGTTTGTCTGGGAGGGGACGGACAAGCGGGGTGTGAAGATGAAAGGGGAGCAGGCCGCGAAAAACGCGAATCTGCTACGGGCCGAGCTGCGCCGCCAAGGCATCACCCCGGGCACGGTCAAGCCAAAGCCCAAGCCACTGTTCGGCACAGCCGGCAGCAAGATTTCGCCCAAGGACATTGCCTTCTTCAGCCGCCAGATGGCGACGATGATGAAGTCCGGTGTGCCGATCGTCTCAGCGCTGGACATCATCGCCAGTGGGCACAAGAACCCGCGCATGAAGAAGATGGTGGACGGCATCCGCACCGATATCGAGGGCGGATCGTCCCTTCATGAGGCAATCAGCAAGTATCCGGTGCAGTTCGACGAGCTCTATCGCAACCTGGTGCGTGCAGGTGAAGGCGCCGGCGTATTGGAGACGGTGCTTGATACCGTGGCCAACTACAAAGAGAACATCGAAGCCCTGAAGGGCAAGATCAAAAAGGCTCTGTTTTACCCTGCAATGGTCATTGCGGTAGCGCTCTTGGTCAGCTCGATCCTGCTGATCTGGGTGGTTCCACAGTTTGAAGACGTTTTCAGGGGATTTGGTGCCGATCTGCCTGCCTTTACTCAGATGATCGTAGCCGCATCCCGGTTCATGGTCTCTTGGTGGTGGCTGATCGCGATCGTCGTCATCGGCAGCATCGTCGGCTTCACCATGGCCTATAAGCGCTCGCCAAAGATGCAACACGGGATGGATCGCTTGATCCTGAAGGTGCCAGTCATTGGCCAGATCATGCATAACAGCTCGATCGCACGCTTCGCCCGTACCACCGCTGTGACCTTCAAGGCCGGCGTGCCGCTGGTAGAAGCCTTGGGTATCGTGGCAGGCGCCACCGGCAATACGGTTTACGAGCATGCCGTACTGCGCATGCGCGACGACGTCTCGGTCGGTTACCCGGTCAACATGGCCATGAAGCAGACCGCCCTGTTCCCGCACATGGTCATCCAGATGACCGGCATCGGCGAAGAGGCCGGCGCCCTGGACGCCATGCTGTTCAAGGTGGCCGAGTACTATGAGCTAGAGGTCAACAATGCCGTTGACGCCCTGAGCAGCCTGCTCGAGCCGATGATCATGGTGTTCATTGGTATCATCGTCGGTGGCCTGGTCATTGGCATGTACCTACCCATCTTCAAATTGGCATCGGTGGTCTGACACATACATGGCATTTCTCGACCAGCATCCCGGCCTCGGCTACCCCGCCGCGGCCGCCCTGGGGCTGCTGCTGGGCAGTTTCCTCAACGTCGTCATCCTGCGCCTGCCCAAGCGGCTGGAGTGGCAGTGGAAGCGCGATGCGCGCGAGGTCCTGGAGGAACCGGACTTCTATGAGCCCCCACCACCGGGGATCGTGGTCGAGCCCTCGCACTGCCCGCACTGCAAGCACAAGCTGAGCTGGTACGAGAACATCCCGCTGTTCAGCTGGATCATCCAAGGCGGCAAATGCCGCCACTGCAAGGCGCCGATCTCGCTGCAGTACCCGCTGGTCGAGGCCCTGACCTCGGTGCTGGTGCTGGCCTGCGTCTGGCAATTCGGCTTCGGCTGGCAGGGCTTCGGCGCCATCGTGCTGACCTGCTTCCTGATCGCCTTGTCCGGCATCGACCTGCGCACCCAGCTGCTGCCCGACCAGTTGACCTTGCCACTGATGTGGCTGGGCCTGATCGGCAACATCGACAACCTGTACATGCCGGCCAAGCCTGCCTTGGTCGGCGCGGCGGTGGGCTATCTGTCGCTGTGGATGGTCTGGTGGCTGTTCAAGCAGCTGACCGGCAAGGAAGGCATGGGCCACGGCGATTTCAAGCTGCTGGCCGCCCTCGGCGCCTGGTGCGGGCTGAAGGGCATCCTGCCGATCATCCTGCTGTCGTCGGTGCTGGGCGCCATCATCGGCTCGATCTGGCTGTACACCCGCGGCCGTGACCGCGCCACGCCGATTCCGTTCGGCCCCTACCTGGCCATCGCGGGTTGGCTGTACTTCATGTGGGGCGCGCCCGTGGTCGAGCAGTACCTGGTGTTGAGCGGGCTGCGCTGAGGGGAATCCCCATGAGCCGGTATGTAGTGGGCCTGACCGGCGGCATTGCCGCCGGCAAGAGCGAGGTGACCCGGCGCTTCGAGGCGCTGGGCATCGTGGTGGCCGACGCCGACCTGGCCGCCCGCGCGGTGGTTGCTGCCGGCAGCCCTGCCCTGGGCCGCATCGCCGAGCGCTTCGGCGCCGACATGCTGCAGGCAGACGGCGGCCTGGATCGGGCACGCCTGCGGGCCCACGTGTTCGCCGACCCGGCCGAACGGACCGCGCTGGAAGCGATCACCCATCCGGCCATCCGCCTTCTGATGCAACAGCAGTGCGAGCAGGCCACCAGCCCCTACGCGATTGCCGCCATTCCGCTACTGACCGAGGTCGGTGGGCGGACCGCCTACCCGTGGCTGGACCGGGTGCTGCTGGTGGATGCGCCCGAAGCCGTGCAGCACGCCCGGCTGATGCAGCGCGACGGCATCGACGCCGCACTGGCCGACAAGATGATCGCCGCCCAGGCCAGCCGCGCGCAGCGCTTGGCACTGGCCGATGATGTGGTGGTCAACGATGGCCACCCGGAAGACCTGCAGGCGCAGGTGGAAGCGCTGCATGCGCGGTATCTGGGGTTGGCTGGGAGTTGAGGCCGGGTTGCCGGCCAGCGGCCGGCACTACCGAAGCCAATCGACGCACTACCGAGGCGCATCCACGCATGGCGTGGATCTACTCCAGCTGCAGGCGGGCGTAGCGGGCCAGTTCGCGGGCGCCGAGCAGCAGGCCGTCTACGACATCCGGGCTGAGTTGCTGGTGGGCACCTCCCTGTTCGCGGGCGGCTTCGGCGGCGTGCAGCACCTGCATGAGTGCATTCAAGCCGGCCAGGGTGCGGCTGAGGCCGGCCATGGTGGCCGCCTGGGCCGGGCTGAGGCCCTGCGCCTCCAGTCGGCGGCCGTCGGCTGCATCGCGGCCGTCCATGCGGGCCAGCAGCGCGGGCAACAGATCCTTGGGATCATCGAGCAGGGTTTCGACGCGCTCGGCGACGTCGGCCGGCAGCAGGTCAGCGGCTTCGCCGATCAGGGCGTGCAGCTGGGGGAACAAGGGGCGTGCGGACATAGTGAATCTCCTCGCAGACGACGAGCCACCTGCGGATGCAAGGTGGCGGACGGTGCGGGTTGGCGTACCGGAGACCCAACAATTCAAAAGCTAAGGAAAAAGACTCCAGCGGATTCTGACGAATCCCCACGCACCATCCGCCGAAACGAGGCAGGTGATGCATTTTCCATGATGGCCGCTGCACATCTGGAGCTTTTGAATTGTCGGTTTTTTTTCAGGACGCCAATCCCGGCCAGGGCACCTGCCCCGACCGCCCCATCTGGCCATCACGCAGCGCTGTGATCTGTAAGGAAATTCTCAAGCCGCAGTTGGGTGCACGAATGCGTGCATGCGGACACGCGCGCGGCGTGGCGGCGATCACGGTGATGTCGTGTTGGGCTTCTGGCCCATCACGACTGCGAAGTTATTTCGATGGCACTAGCGACACAGGGCGCAACACGAACCCGGTGTAGAGCCGAGCCAATGCTCGGCTCCGGGAAGCCACCGCAGCCGAGCGCGGGCTCGGCTCTTGTGTCTTGGATGGTGCCCTGATCAGGCACAATTCCCCGGTGACCCGGGAGGCTCCGATGACGCTGCCTCGGCTCTTAAGCCTTCGAGCTTGCAAAGTAGATTCAGCGCGTCGGC
>NZ_JAXBRE020000030.1:0-41811 GCF_047520985.2 Stenotrophomonas sp. BR163 | reverse complement strand
GTGGAGTACATCAAGTACTACAACCAAGAGCGAATCAGATTGAAATTGAAGGGGCTAAGCCCGGTAAAGTACCGGGAGCAGGCCCAATCGGCCGCCTGACCCCGTCCAAGTCTCGGGGGTCACTTCATGGATGGGTTTACGGCGTCCCCCGACCCGCCTACCCACCCGGCCAAACCCATGAACCGAGCTTTCAGCGACTCCCACCCACCACGGAGGGGCTCCGCCGTTCGCCGACTCCCGCCGAAGGCGTGCCTTCCGCGGAAGAAAAAAAATTTCCAACAGACGTGTCGATTCCCAGTCCCCTGGTTCGTTGTACCCAGTGAAGGGCACGCACCACGCGTCCCACGGGAGACCAAAATGAAAGTGATGGTGATCGTGAAGGCCAACGCCGACTCCGAAGCCGGCCGCATGCCCAGCGAACAGGAACTGTCCGAAATGGGTGCCTTCAACGAACAACTGGTGGCCGCCGGCATCATGCTGGCCGGTGAAGGCCTGCACGCCACCCAGCGCGGCCGTCGCATTCATTTCGGCGCCGGGGCACCCAAGGTCGAGGCCGGTCCGTTCGGTCCTGCCAGCGAACAGATCGCCGGCTTCTGGCTGTGGGAGGTGCGGTCGCTGGACGAGGCCGTTGAATGGGCCAGCCGTGCGCCGTTCGGCGAGGGCGGCACGCTGGAACTGCGTCCCCTGATCTCCGCAGAAGACTTTGGTGAAGCCTTCACCCCCGAATTACAGCAGCAGGAACAGCGTCTGCGTGCACAGCTGGAAGGCTGACCCGATTCCTCTCCCAACCGGGCACGCCCCGGCACTACCACCCTGAACCGCACAACGGAGTATTGCCATGAGACTGATTCCCTTCCTCGGCTTCAGCGGCCAGGCCCACAAGGCAATGGCGTTCTATGCCAAGGCACTCGGTGGCCAGGTCACCTCGGAAATGAAGTACCGCGACATGCCGCCCTCCGATGGCTCGCCGGGCTGCAACGAAATGCCGCCGGAAACCCTCGACCACGTCGCGCACAGCCAGCTCGAGATCGGCAACGCCATCCTGATGGCAGCCGACGGCCCCGGCGGCGGCGAGGGCGGCTCGACCACCATCAATGTCGATGTCGACAGCATCGAAGAAGCCGAACGCGTGTTCGCCGCGCTGGCCGAAGGTGGCCAGGTACAGATGCCGATCGGCGAAACGTTCTGGGCACATCGCTGGGGCATGCTGATCGACCGTTACGGCAAGCCGTGGATGGTCAACTGCATGAAGCAGCCCTGATCCCGCCTCTGTCATCCACAAGGAGCTTCAACGATGAGTGCACCACAACCGCAGATGATCTTCGTCAACCTGCCCGTGCAGGACCTGGAGAAGTCGAAGGCGTTCTTCACCGCGCTGGGCTACAGCTTCAATCCGACGTACACGAACGACGACGCGGCCGGCATGGTCATCAGCGAAAGCATCTACGTGATGCTGCTGACCCAGCCCTTTTTCCAGCAGTTCACCAACAAGCCGATTGCCGACGCGCATACCCACACCGAAGTGATCAACGCACTCTCGGCACCCAGTCGCAAGGCCGTTGACGAGTTGGTGGACAAGGCCCTGGCCGCCGGCGCCAGCGAACCGCAGCCGGCGCGCGACTACGGCTTCATGTACCAGCGTGGCTTCCAGGACCTGGACGGCCATCTCTGGGAGATCGCACACATGGACGGCGAGCCGGGCTGACGGCCGCCGCAGGAGAACCCGCATGGCTTACGTGGACGCTTACGTGCTGCCGTGCCCGCAGGACAAGGTGGCGGCCTACCGCCGCCTTGCCCGCAAGGCCGGCGCGGTGTGGAAGGACCATGGCGCGCTGCAGTACATGGAATGCGTGGCCGACGATGTGGAGCCGGGCAAGAGCACCTCGTTCCCGCGCGCGGTCAAGGCGAAACCGGGCGAGACGGTGATCGTCGCCTTCGTGGTGTTCCGCTCGCGCGCGGCACGCGACCGCATCAACGCAAAGGTGATGGCCGACCCGCGACTGGCGTCGCTGGGCCCGAAGGACATGCCGTTCGATACGAAGCGCATGTTCTGGGGCGGCTTCAAGCCGATTGTTGAAGCGTGAGCTGCGGCGCTTGTGCGGGCCGGGCGTGCGTGCTGTGATCGGCGCATGCTCGAGCCCGCACTGACGCAGCGTCTGGAAGCCCTCTGGCGGATGGAGTCGCCAGTGCTGATCGCGCGCCTGGCGCGGCTGCTCGGTGGCGATGTCGGCCGTGCCGAGGAACTGGCCCAGGACACCTGGCTGGCCGCGCTGGAGCGTTGGCCGGAGCAGGGCATCCCGGACAACCCCGGAGCCTGGCTGATGACCACCGCGCGCAACCGTGCCATCGATGTGCTGCGCCAGCACCAGCGCGTGGCGCAGCAGCACGCGCAATGGGGCGAGGAACTGCATCCGGCGGCGCTGCCGGCACCCGATGACAGCCAGGCGCTGGAGGACGACCTGGGCGATGACCTGCTGCGGCTGATGTTCGTGGCCTGCCATCCCGTGCTGCCGGCCGATGCGCGCGTGGCGCTCACCCTGCGCCTGCTCGGTGGCCTGACCACCGTGGAGATCGCGCGCGCGTTCCTGCAGCCGGAACCGACCATCGCCCAGCGCATCGTGCGCGCCAAGCGCACCCTGACGCAGAAGCAGGTGCCCTATGAAGTGCCGCGCGCGGAGGCGATGCCGGAGCGCCTGGCCTCGGTGCTGGAGGCGATCTACCTGGTGTTCAACGAAGGCTATGCGGCCAGCGCCGGCGACGACTGGATGCGCCCGGCGCTGTGCGAGGAAGCGCTGCGGCTGGCCCGCATCCTGGCCCATCGGTTGCCGGTGCCGCCGGTACTGGGCCTGCTGGCGCTGATGGAGCTGCAGGCCTCGCGCGCAGCGGCGCGGGTGGACGCGCAGGGCGTGCCGGTGCTGCTGGACCAGCAGAACCGCGCACGCTGGGATTGGCTGCAGATCGAACGTGGGCAGCAGGTGCTGGCGCGTGCGCTGGCCGCGGGTGGTGGCGACGATCCCTACGTGCTGCAGGCGCGCATTGCGGCCTGCCATGCAGCGGCGCGCCGCCCCGAGGATACCGATTGGCCGCGCATTGCTGCGCTCTATGCACAGCTTCTGCAGGTGCAGCCTTCGCCAGTGGTGGCATTGAACCGGGTGGTGGCGATCCTGCGCAGCGACGGTCCCTTTGCCGCCTGGGCGCAGCTGCAGCCCTTGCTGGTCGACGCGCGCCTGCTTGACTACGCGCCGCTGCAGGTGGTGCGTGGCGAGCTGTTGCAGGCACTGGGGCGCGAGCAGGATGCGCGTGACGCTTTTGGCGAGGCGGCTCGGCTCAGCCAGAACCAGGCCGAGCGCGGACTGTTGCGGCAACGGGCGGGCCTGCCCCCCACGGACTGAGCCGACAAGGACAGCACTTGTCGCCGCGCGCCTTAGCGGCTATGTTTCGCGCCCAGCGGACGCATCAGCGCCCGCATTCCGTGCGTATTGACCGAGGAGCGGTTGGATGTATTCAAGGACGAAGAGCGCATCGCGCGCTTTTGCGCGCCTGCTTGCCTGTGCCCTGTGCCTGGCCGTATGGCCGATGGCCGTGCAGGCCGCGGACAAATCGCAGCAGGCCTATTGGGCCGGTTTTGCCTATACCGCTGACGCCGCCGCCGTGCAGGCGACCACCCCACATGCGCATGCGGTGCTGGAACGGCGTGGCCTGATCCCGCTGAACCAGACGCTGGCGCAGTCGCTCAAGCGCCGCGCACCGGCCCACCTGGAGCTGATCGACCAGCCGGTGGCGATGCTCGACGGCACCACCAGCGCCACCGTGCTGGCCGCGGCGCTGGACCGCGAACTGGTCTCGGTCGAGCCGATCGGCGACCAGTACAAGGTGCTGGTGGAAGTGGCGCTGCAGGCGTTGTTCTTCGACTTCCGCGAGCGCCAGGTGATCGCGTCCTATCCGCTGACCCTGCAGCGCATCGACGTGCAGGATTACCGACCGGACAACGACGATATCGACGCGATCGTCGCCGATCTGCTGTATGGTGGCGCCGATACCAGCCTGTCGCAGGTGCTGGCGGCCAGCCTCGCCCAGGCCAGGTTGCCCGACGCGGCGGTGCGCCGTCTGCAGGTCGGTGGTGTAACCCTGTCCGACGCGGTCCGCGCCAAGCTGCCCGACCCGAAGTGGGAAGCGCCGCTGCGCGCCACCCTCGCCCATGAACTGTCCAAGACGCTGTCGTCCAACACCGGCGTCGGGCTGCTGCCGCCGGCCTCGGGCCAGGCGATCGGTGGCGCGATGGCTGCCCGCTTTGCCGACGGCAAGGTCTACCAGCTGAAGATTCCCGAGCCCGACTACGTCATCAACCTGCAGGTCGATGCGCTGAAGAGCGGTGTGATCGAGGAAACCCCGGCGATGAAGACGATGCTGTTCGGCGCCTTCTTCACCGCCAGGGTGACCGAGCCGTTCTCGGGGAAGGTCTATTTCGAACAGCCGCTGCGCAAGGGCGCCACCAAGGTGGTGCCGGCCACGCAGTGGCAGGTCGACCAGTGGTCGGCCAGCTACGAAACCATGCTGGCCGGGCTCGATGCCTTCGCCGGCGCCGCCGCCAAGCGTGCCGATTCGCGCGCCTGGCTGGACGAACAGAAGCCGGGCGGCCGCCCGTTGCAACAGCAGACCCAAGCCCTCCAGGAGTTGATCAAGTCATGTCGTTGATGCGTACCATCCTGCTCATCCTCATCGCGCTGGTGGTGGCCTCGCCGGTCGCTGCGCAGACCGCGAGTTCGCGCGGCACCGGCTCGGCCAGCTACGGCCTGCGCCTGAGTGCCGATACCCGTGCCCAGGCCCTGAACAAGGCCAAGGTCAATGCCCTGGAGGCGTACATCGCCGAAACCGGTGCGGCCAAGCTGCGCCTGTTCGAAGCGCGTCGCGCCGAGTTCATCGGTGAGATCGACCGCTACGTGCTCAGCGCCGTGCCGCTGTCGGACACCGAAGACAAGAAGGCCAAGACCTACACCGTCACCGTCCGCGCCGAGATCAACACCACCCTGCTGCAGACCAAGCTGGATGCGGGTTCGGCCGTGGCCGGTGCCACCGCCGCGCAGCGCTCGCTGCTGACCTTCCTGTTCATGGCGCGCTCGCAGGACACCGTGCAGTCGTTCCAGGACAAGGAATACCGCCGCGTCGACGCCAGCAGCAGCTACAGCGAGAACACCCGTGAGGGCGACAGCTTCCGCGGCAACTCGGTCAGCACCAACGGCAGCATCAACCAGAATGGTTCGGTGTCGGTCACCAGCGGCGGCAGCACCACCGCGCGCGCCGACAACATCACCTGGAAGGTGGCCAACGCCGCCGAGGTCAACACCGCGATGACCGGGGCCTTCAGCGCCGCGGGCTACGAAGTGGTTGAAGCCGAATACGTGGAAGGCGAATCGCGTGGCCTGCTCAGCATCGAGCGCATCCGCAAGGACTTCAGCACCGGCAACGACCTGGCCCCGGCCACCCTGCGTGACACCGCCAACGGCATCCGTGCGGCCAACATTCCGTACATCGCCGTCGGCACCCTCGACATCGGCATGCGCGACCGCGACCCGGCCAGTGGCAACACCCGCGTGTTCGTCACCGTCACCGGCAAGGTGCTGGATGTGACCGGTCGTTTCCCGCGCACCGTGTCGTCGGTCGGCCCGGTGCAGTTCTCCGGTACCGGCCCGAATGAAACCGTGGCCCGTACCAATGCCCTGCAGCTGGCTGCCGAAAAGGCCGCCCAGCAGATGATCAACGAACTGAACGTCAAGGCGGTCCGCTGATCCGCCACCCCGGTGGGTACCGAGCGCGCTCGGCATCCACCGGGGTTACCGATTCCCCACGTGCCGCACCGCGGCCGTCTCTCCCAAAGGACACTCATATGATCCGCAATACTGCTCTTGTCGTGGCCATCGCGGCCGCCACCCTGTCGATGCCGGCCCACGCGGGCCTGGGCAAGCTGAAGGACCTGGCCGGCGCCGCCACCGGTACCTCCAGCAGCAGCGCCTCCAGCGCCGCCGCACCGGATGAAGCCGCGCAGGAAGCACTGGTGCGTCGTTTCGTCAGCTCGCAGTCGCACTCGCTGCAGGCCCAGACCTCGTTCGCCCGTGCCTTCGGCCTGGCCGAGCAGGTGCAGCTGCTGGAAGCCGAGCGCCAGGCGCTGTCGTCGGGTTCGGTCAGCGTCGATGCGATGAAGAAGTCGGTGTCGGTCAGCGAAGCCGCTCAGGCCGCGATCGACGAGCGCCAGGCCGCGCAGCCGGAGCTGAACGCTGAATCCAAGCAGCACTATGCCGAAGGCCTGGTCTCGCTGCTGGCGTCGGCTGCCGAAGCGCAGAAGCTGGGCGGCGAAGCCAGCAACTTCACCGCCGGCATGAAGAACCTGGGCGCCACCCAGATGGCCACCGTCGGCCGCAAGCTGGCTGCCGGTGCATGGGTGGCCAAGGAATCGCCGGGCTTCATCCAGGGCCTGTACGGCTCGACCAAGTCGGCCGTGACCTTCGCCAAGAAGAGCAAGGTGAAGGTGCCGTCGAACGCCGATTCGATGCTCGACTCGATCTGATCCGAGGATCAACCCCATGCGTACGACCTCCCGTTTGATCGGCCTGGGCCTGGCTGCCGTGCTGCTTGCAGCCTGCGGCAAGCAGGACACCCCGGCCGCCGATGCGCCCACACCCGCCAAGGACAAGGCAACCAGTGCACTGGCCAGCAATGCGCCAGTGGAAGCAGCGCCCCTGCGTGGCACGCCGGATTTCGGCGGCACCACCCAGGTCGCGCGCGAGGCCGACGGCATCGGCAGCACCCCGGAACTGGCGGTGCTGGCGGCGCTGCAGTCGGCGGTGGCGCAGGTCAACGGCGTACGCGTGGCCAGCCAGATGCAGGGCCTGCGCGCAGGCCTGCATGTGGACGTGGATGATGAACACGTCGGCGATATCCGCGCCGACGCGTTCACCCAGCAGATGATCGCCGGCTCGCAGGGCGCGGTGCTGGGCTATGAAATCCTGTCGCAGGAAGAAGTGCGGCAGCTGGACGAGGAAACCATTGCCCGCGTGCGCGCCAGCGATGAAGGCTGGAGCTTCAAGGGTTCGGCCTCTGCCAGCGCCTCTGGCGAAGCCACGGCCAAGGGCGGCGGTGCCTCGGCCAGTGTCAAGGAGCGCTACGACGAGAAGGTCAGCGTCGATGCCAAGCGTGGCGCAAGCTCGTTCGATTCCGACGTGACCCACCGCAGCATGCGCAGCTACTGGAAGGTACGCGTGCGTGCCCAGATCGCCCAGTACCGCGCACCGGACGAGCAGGGCAAGCCGAAGATCGTGGTCGCGCTGCCGCGTACCAAGGCCGGCAGCTATGCCGTGGGCGATGGCCGCGTGAGCGCCGATGAAGTGGCCGACGCGATCCGCGCACGCCTGTCCGACACGCTGACCCAGACCCAGCGCTTCATCGTGCTGGATCGCGAGTTCGGCGACGAACTGCAGGCCGAGATCGACCACATCAACAGCGGCAACGTGCGTTTGCAGGACACTGCCCGCGTCGGCCAGCAGCTGGCGACCGACCTGATCCTGATCCCGACCATCGAACGCTTCGAGTACCCGCGCAGCGTGCGCAACCTGCGCATGTCCGACCGCCAGGTGACCTCGTACTCCGGTGGCGGCCGCATCACCCTGCGCCTGATCAACGCCACCACCGGCCAGGTGGTGATGTCCGACAGCTTCGACCACCAGTTGGCCTCGACCGGCCCGAGCACCCTGCCGCGTGTGGTGAACGGCCGCAACATGGCTGCGGCGATGATGGAATCGCTGTCCGGCCAGATCGGCACCAGCATCGTCACCACGCTGTTCCCGGTATCGGTGGTGTCGGTGGACGGTGACCAGGTGGTGCTGAGCCAGGGCGGTGACACCGTGCAGGCCGGCCAGCGCTGGCAGGCCGTGCGCCTGGGCGAGGAACTGAAGGACCCGCAGACCGGCCGTTCGCTGGGCCGCAGCGAACACCCGTGCTGCACCATCCGCATCGACCGCGTGGCTGCGCAGACCTCGTACGGCACCATCGAAGATGGCGTTGACGCGATGCGCGGCGGCTTCCGTCCGGGCCAGATCGAACTGCGCCAGAAGCTGGGCAGCAAGCCGGCTGCCGCTGCTGCTGGCGCAACGGCCTCGGCAGCACCGGCTACCGCCGCGCGCCCGGTGGCCAAGCCGAAGCCCAAGCCTGCTGCCGCCCCGGCCGAAGACCCGAACTGGTAACACGCCCAAGCGACACACAGATGGGGTCAGAGCCCTTTCCTGCCGGGAAAGGGATCTGACCCCTTCTTGTTTCCGTCCGTGTCGACCATGGTCGACACCCACCAACAGCAGCGGGAACCTGTCGAAGGCGGGGTGGGTCCGGTTGCGGGGGCGTGAGCCGCATGGATGCGGCGACCGAGCCTACATGGACGTATTTACGGCGTCCCCCGCAACCGGACCCACCCCGCCTACCCTCAGGAAACCAGCCTTTGCTGTTGCTTCGGCTGTTGCCGTTGTGTCGGCAGGTGCAGGGCGCAGCCCTGCCGAATCCCATTACACTCCAGAAGGATTTCCCTGCTGGAGAGAGCAATGAAACGAGTGGTACTGGGCGTGCTGGCCCTGTCGGTGTCGAGCGCACTGATGGCGGCCACCCCGAAATTCGATGGCGCGCGGATCTCCGCCGACGTCAAGGAACTGGCCTCCGACGGCTACGAAGGCCGCTCGCCGGCCACCGCTGGCGAAGAGAAGACCATCGCCTATCTCAGCAAGCAGTTCGCCGATGCCGGGCTGCAGCCGGGCGGCGACCTGAAGGACGGCAAGCGCCTGTGGACCCAGGCCGTGCCGCTGCGCAAGGGCGATATCGTCGGCACACCGCAACTGGCGCTGCACCAGGGCGGCAAGACCGTTGCGCTGGAGCAGGGCAAGCAGATTGCCGTGCGCGCCGCCATGAACGGCGCCAGCAACGTCGACATCAGCAAGGCCCCGCTGGTGTTCCTCGGCTATGGCGTGAAAGCGCCGGAGCGCAACTGGGACGACTTCAAGGGCGTGGACCTGAAGGGCAAGATCGCCGTCGTGCTGATCAACGATCCGGACTTCGAGACCGGCCAGGGTGATTTCGACGGCAAGGGCATGACCTATTACGGCCGCTGGACCTACAAGTACGAGGAAGGCGCGCGCCAGGGTGCACTGGGTGTGCTGATCGTGCACGAGACCGCACCGGCCTCCTATGGCTGGGCCACCGTGGCCGGTTCCAACACCAACACCATGTTCGACGTGGTGCGCGACAACCCGGCCGAAAGCCACCCGCTGCTGGAAGGCTGGATCCAGCGCGACCTGGCGGTGGAGCTGTTCCGCTCCGCCGGGCAGGACTTCGAGGCGCTGAAGAAGAAGGCGCAGCAGCGCGACTTCACCCCGGTGCCGCTGACCGGCGCCAGCCTGGACGCGAAGTACGCGGTGAAGACCGAAGTGATCACCTCGCACAACGTGGCCGCACGCCTGGAAGGCAGCCGCCACCCGGACGAGACGATCATCTACAGCGCGCACTGGGACCACATCGGCGTGGGTGAGCCGGACGCGCGTGGCGACCGCATCTTCAACGGCGCACTGGACAACGCCAGCGGTACCGCCTCGCTGATCGAGCTTGCCCGTGGCTTCGCCAAGGAAAAGCGCCCGCAGCGCTCGCTGCTGTTCCTGGCGGTCACCGCCGAGGAAAAGGGCCTGCTGGGTTCGGAGTACTACGCCACCCATCCGCTGTACCCGCTGGAAAAGACCGTGGCGGTGATCAACATGGATGGCATGGCGCCATTCGGCCCGTCGCGTGACTTCGGCATCTACGGCGCCGCGCGTTTCGAGCTGCTGGACCAGCTGAAGGACGTGGCCAAGGGCTGGGACATCCGCTACACGCCGGACCCGAAGCCGGAAGCGGGCCTGTTCTTCCGCTCCGATCACTTCCCGTTCGCCAAGCGTGGCGTGCCGGCGCTGTCCTGGTCGGCCGGCCAGGACTGGGTGGACGGTGGCGTCGCCGCAGGCAAGAAAGCCTCCGAGGACTACACCGCCAAGCGTTACCACCAGCAGGGCGACGAATGGCAGCCGGACTGGGTGTTCGCCGGTGCCGCCCGCGACCTGGAAGTGCTGTACACGCTGGGCAACCAGCTGGCCAACTCCCGTGCCTGGCCGAACTGGAGCAAGGACGAGTCGTTCCGCGCCGTGCGTGACGCCAGCGCCGGCCAGCGCAAGTAAGAAGCACCGGTAGTGCCGGCCGCTGGCCGGCACTGCTGCCAGGTTTGCGGACATAACGGGATGCCGGCCAGCGGCCGGCACTACCAGAACGGCTTCCATCCGCACTTTCCGGCCCTTCGTCGCAGGCCGCTTGCTTGCCCGGCCGGCCGCCCTATGCTCGGCTCACCCCCTTCCTCCAAGGCGCCGCCGTGTTCGCCAGCCTCTCACTCCTGTTCCGTCACCTGCTGGCCTGGGCTGCGGCGCTGTTCGTCGCTGGCATGGTCTGGAGCGGCGTCTTCAGTGGCATGAACGATGGCCCAGGCTGGATTTTCGGCCTGCTGGCGATGTTCCTGATCATTTCCGCGCTGGGCAGTGCCATCACCCACATCCGCCGGGTCTGGCTGGTCGCCGGTCGCCTGGATGCCACCACCCTGTCCGGTCGCCAGCGCCGCCAGATCGAACTGCCGATGGACGCCAGCCACGCCTTCTCGGTGGTGGAGGCGGCGATCTCCGAACTACCCCGCGTGGAAGACGTGGAAAGCTCGGCCGGCAGCCTGCAGGTGCGCGCCTATGTACGCCGGGTCGATCTCTGGAATGGCCGCCAGCCGTCGCGCTGGAACCTGCCTGCGCGGCTGGCGATCAAGCGCAACAGCGTGCTGGCAACGGTCACGCCGGGGCAGGGCACCAGCACCGTTACCCTGCTGTTCGAACCCGATGCCGGCTGGTGGGCCGACCTGCTGGCGCTGGACGAGGGCAGCAACTTCGAGAACGCCGAAGCAGTCACCCGTGCGATCAGTCGCCGCGTCGCCGACCAGCGCCGCGACGAACAGGCTGCGGCCGAACAGACCCAGGTGGAAAAGGAACTGTCGGTGGCGCGGCTGAACCTGCTGCATGCGCAGGTGGAACCGCACTTCCTCTACAACACGCTGGCCAACGCGCAGGTATTGACCCGCACCGATCCGGCGCGTGCCGAACAGATGCTCGGCCACCTGATCCAGTACCTGCGCAGCTCGTTGCCACAGGTGGACGAATCGGTGTCCACGCTGGGCGTGGAGCTGGAACGCACCCGCGCCTACCTGGAGATCCTGCGCATCCGCATGGGCGCACGGCTGGCGGTGGAAGTGCAGGTGCCCAACGAACTGCATGGCGTGCACCTGCCGGCGATGGCGCTGCAGACGCTGGTGGAAAACGCGATCAAGCATGGCCTTGAACCCAAGCCCGGCGGAGGCACGATCTGGATCCTGGCGCGCGGCTTCGATGACCACGTGACGGTGACCGTGGCCGACGATGGGCTCGGCTTCGGCCAGGGCACCAGTGGTACCGGCATCGGCCTGAAGAACCTGCGCGAGCGCCTGCGCCTGACCTGTGGTGAGCAGGCCGGCGTGGCGATCGTCGCCAACTTCCCCAGTGGCGTGGCAGCGACCATGACCCTGCCGCAGTCGCACAAGGAGCGCAGCCATGCCGCTTGAGGCACTGATCGCTGAAGACGAAGAACTGCTGCGGCAGTCGCTGGTGGAGCAACTTCGCCGGCTGTGGCCGGACCTGAAGCTGGTGGCCGAGTGCGAGGACGGCGCCAGCGCGCTGGAGCAGCTGGCCGAGAAGCAGCCGGACATCGCCTTTCTCGATATCCGCATGCCTGGCATCAGCGGCATCGAGGTGGCACGCGCGCTGTCCGAGCTGAGCCCGCGCACCCAGGTAGTGTTCGTCACCGCCTACGACCAGTACGCCATCGATGCGTTCGAGCAGGGCGCGATGGATTACCTGTTGAAGCCGGTCAGCGACGAGCGCCTGCTGGCCACCCGCGAACGCATCCTGTCGCGGCTGCCATCGACGCGCCAGGACGATGCCGTGCTCGAGCGCCTGCTGCAGCGGTTGGGCCCATCGCAGGGCGCAGCCGAGCGCCCGCCACTGGCCTGGATCACCGCCAGCAACGGCCGCGAGACGCAGCTGATCATGCTGGAAGACGTGGCGTACTTCCGCGCGGACAACAAATACACCACCGTGGTCACCGCCAGCGGCGAAAGCCTGCTGCGCACGCCATTGCGCGAGCTGCTGGAAGTGCTCGATGCGCAGCACTTCCGCCAGATCCATCGTTCGACCATCGTCAACATGAAGGCAGTGGCGGCGGTCAGCCGCGACGATACCGGGCGCGGCGTGCTGCGCCTGCGCGGGCGCACGGAGACGCTGGTGGTCAGCCAGCCGTTCATGAGCCTGTTCCGCGGCATGTAGCCGCAGCCGCATCCCCCTGCACCGAGGAATGAACATGTCCCGTCTGCTGATTGCGTGCGTTGCCGTGCTGGCACTGGCCGGCTGCGAAAAATCCCGCAACACCTCGATCACCCGCACCCATGCCAACGGCGTGGACACGCTGTACAGCAAGAGTACGGTGGTCGATGGCGAGGCGCGCTTTCAGTGCATTGCCAGCAGCAGTGGCCACTGCCATTACCTGGTGCTGGACCCAGCGTGCAGCTCCGATGCCGCGTGCACCACACCGCCGCTGCGCCGGTTCGCCGTTGCAGCAGGCAAGACCGAGGCCATGCGTGGGCTACCCGACGGCTTCCGCCAGTGCGTCAGCCAGGACCCGATAGAACACTGCCACCGTGAGTGATCACGGTGGCAGTGTGGGTCCCCCGCTTCCCTGAAGGCTCAGTAGGCAGGTTGCAGTGTCAGGTCGTGATGGTGCTCGGTCTCGCCCACATGGTTGAGGCGGCCGACCAGTTCGGAGTGCTGCTTCATCCGGCCGATCTCGGTCATGATGCGGATGTCCTCGTGGCGCAGTTCGCGCTTGGCGGTGACCGCCTGCTTGTAGTCCAGCACTTCCGGGTAGTGCTCGGCCAGGTCCAGCGCCTCGGCCACGTGCTCCACGCTGTCGGCCTTGGAACTGATGCGGGCGCGGCTGTTGAACGCCTTCATCCAGCGCTCGAAGCCGGCCTGCTGATCGAACATGTTGGCCATGAACCAGATCACGAACAGGATCGACACCCACGAGCCGAACACGATCACCACGCGGGTGAAGGTGATATGGAAGTCGTCGCGCCACAGGTAGTTGGCGATCAGGCCCAGGATCAGCAGCGAGGCCGCCTGCCAGCCGACGATCGAGGCGATCAGCCACTGGCACTTGGCCTGGGCCAGCACAGCCACTTCATCGCGGATCTGCTGCTCGCTGAGGTTGCGCCAGTGCGCCACCTGTTTGTCGAACGGGCTGCTGTAGAGCTCGTTGTCGCGAAGCAGAATTCCCAAACCCTTGAACAAGGCAATCATGGCTGGCTCCTTGTGGAACGTGCGTCGATCAGCATTGGACGGTGTGGCGGATCCAGTTCTAGCACTTCCAGCGAGCCGTGCAATGGGGGCAATGCCAAGCGGCGCAAGGGTTTGACCGGCGGGAGTGAAAATTGGTGCGATGCAGCATCGCAGTCACGGCCTGCGACAGGATGTCGCAGGGTGAAACGTGCTGCGGCCGCACATGAAACCGTCGCTGAGCGGGGAGGCTCGCCGCCGGAGGCGTGATCGCCGAGAATCGGAGCCAACCGCGCAAGACGCGACTGTTCTTCCGCCTCTCCTGGACCTGTGATGCCGGCTTTGCTGCAGCGACTCTCCCGCCCCGTCACGGCGCCGATCCGACGCTGGGTACTGGACGCCTTCCCGCGCGGCCAGAGTGGTATCGACTACGACCATCCGCAGGGCGATCCGGGCTGGTTCGGCCCGGACAGCGTCACTTGGCGGCTGCACGCCGAATTTCCATCGATGCTCGCCGGTGGCCTGTGCGCGCTGATGCTGCAGACCCTGCACCCACGCGCGCTGGCCGGGGTCTATGACCACTCCAATTTCCGCCAGGACCTGGTGGGTCGGCTGCGCCGCACCACCGCCTTCGTTGCCGGCACCAGCTATGCGCCCAGCGGCGAGGTGGAGGCGCTGGTGGCCAGGGTGCGCCGCATCCATGCGCGGATCCGCGGCCAGACCGCGCAGGGCGAGCCTTACGCCGCCGACGATCCGCAACTGCTGACCTGGGTGCACGTGACCGAAGCCTTCGGTTTCCTGCAGGGGTTCCGACGCTACGGGCGCGAGGTGCCGGCGCACATCGCCGATCGCTATTACGACGAGTACCGTTGCGTGGCCGAGGCACTGGGCGCGGTGGATGTGCCGCGCAGCGAAGCGGAAGTGGCGGCGTACTTCTGTGCACGTCAGCCGGAGCTGCGTGTGGATGAGCGCTCGCGCGAGGTGCTGGAGGTGCTGTCCGGCGTGCGCCTGCCGGTACCGGTGCCGGGGCTGTCGCGCGAGGTGTTCCTCGGTGCGGGCGCGGCGCTGTTGCCGGACTGGGCCGAAGGCATGCTTGCACGCAGTGGCCGCCAGCGCGCCCAGGCTGCGGCGTCTGCGAAGCTGATGCAGGGCATGGCGCCGCTGTTCCGCCGTGCGCTGCCCGACGGCCTCGCCAGCCGCGCCTGTGCACGCATGGGCGCGCCGGTGGAGATCCTGCGCGAGTGGCCCGCGGTTGCCTGGTAGGTGCCAACCTTGGTTGGCACGCTTTTCGCGGTGCCGCGGAAGCGCCAACCAAGGTTGGCAGCTACCCGCAAGTGAAACGGGCGCCTTGCGGCGCCCGTTCCGGTTACATCACCACACCTTGACCCGCTTGTCCGGGGCCAGGTACAGCTTCTGGCCTTCCTTCACCTCGAACGCCGGGTACCAGGCGTCGATGTTGCGCACGGTCAGTGCGCGGAACTGGCCCGGTGCATGCACATCGGTCAGCAGCGAGTTGCGCAGCGCCTGCTCGCGGCTCTTGCTGCGCCACGCCTGGGCGAAGCCGAGGAAGAAGCGCTGGTCCGGGGTGAAGCCCTCCAGGGTCTGGCCCGGCTTGCCCTGCAGCGACAGCTGGTAGGCATCGTAGGCGGTGCCCAGGCCGGCCACGTCGGCGATGTTCTCGCCCAGGGTCAGCTTGCCGTTCACATGCACGCCCGGGAACGGCTCGTAGCTGCTGAACTGCGCGGCCAGCGCATCACCGGCGGCGTTGAACTGCTTCAGGTCCTCGGCGGTCCACCAGTTGTGCAGCTTGCCGGTTTCATCGAACAGCGCACCGGCGTTGTCGAAGCCATGGCTGATCTCGTGGCCGATCACCGCGCCGATCGCACCGTAGTTCACCGCGTCGTCGGCGGCGCCGTCGAAGAACGGCGGCTGCAGGATCGCGGCCGGGAACACCAGGCGGTTTTCCAGCGGTACGTTCATCGCATTGATGGTCTGCGGCAGCATCGCCCACTCGCTGTGGTCGACCGGCTTGCCCAGCTTGGCGATGTTGCGCTGGTACTCGAACAGCTCGGCGCGCTGCGCATTGCCCAGCGGGTCATCACGGCGGATCTCAAGGCCAGTGTAGTCGCGCCACTTTTCCGGATAGCCCATGCCCACGGTCAGGCCGGCCACCTTCGCCTTGGCGCTCGCCTTGGTCTGCGGCGACATCCACGACAGCGCGTCGATGCGCTTGGCGAAGGCGGCAATGATGTTCTTTGCCATCTCGTCCGCGCGTTCCTTGGTCTTCGCGTCGAAGTGCTTCTCGACATAGCGCTTGCCGATGGCTTCGCCGACGGCATGGTTGGCATCATCCACGGCGCGCTTCCAGCGGTCGCTCTGCTGCGGCGTGCCGCTCAGCGCGGTGCCATGGAAGGCGAAGCGGGCATCGGCGAACTTCTTCGGCAGGTAGGCGGCGGCACGGTCCAGCGCGTGGAAGGCCAGGTAGTCCTTCCAGGCGTCCAGCGGCTCGGTGGCGACCAGCTTGGACAGGCCGGCCACGGACTTGGGCTGCCACACGATGAAGTCCTGCTGCTTGCCCAGCGCGGCCGCGTCGAGGAAGGCGTTCCAGTCCATGCCCGGCGCCTTGGCGTTGAAGTCGGCCTGGGTCCACGGATTGGCACCCTTGGTCACATCATTGGTTTCTTCCTGGGTGGCATGCGCCTGCGCGATCTTCGTCTCCAGCGCCAGGATGCGTTGTGCCTTGCCGGCCGGATCGGCCACACCGGCCAGCTGCAGCATCTGCGCGATGTAGGCCTGGTACTGCTTGCGCAGCTCGGCCATGCGGCCGCCGCCCAGGTAGAAATCGCGGTCGGGCATGCCCAGCCCGCCCTGCACCAGGTACGGCGCGGTGCGGTCCGGCTGCAGCAGGTCCACCGACACCCACAGGCCGAACAGGCGGTCGGTGTAGAAGTTGGTGGCGTTGAGCAGGTCGACGTCGGCGCGCAGGTCGCCGCCGAGGGCGCGGGCCAGGCCGGCCTTGTCGGTGATCGCATCGATCGCCTTCAGCTGCGGCTCCACGGGTGCAACGCCGCGCTGCTCGATGCCGGCTTCGTCCATGTAGGCAGCGTAGTAGTCGCCGATCAGCTTGTCGTCACCGCTGGCCTTGGTGTTGCCCGCCGCCCCTTCAAGGATGGCGCGGGTATCGGCCAGGGTCTTCTCGGCAATGACGTTGAAGCTGCCGAAGCGCGAGCGGTCGGCCGGAATCTCGGTGTTCTTCACCCAGGTGCCATTGGCGAAGCCGAAGAAGTCGTCGCCGGCGGCGATGCTGCGATCCATGCCGCTGGCATCGAAGCCGAAACTGCCCAGCATCGGCTTGGCCGCAGCGGGGGCGGCATCGGCCGGCGCGGTGGCACCGGCGGCCGGTTCGGCCGGGCGGTCACAGGCGGCCAGGGACAGGCTGGCAACGATGGCCAGCGCCAGGGTGGGACGGCGCAGCTTGGACATGGACTTCTCTTGCAGCGGAAAACCCCAAGTCTAATCCGCTCCGGCGCCACTGGCCGCGTCCTTGCGCCACCCGTCCTGTGCAGGATCTGGCTGAACGCGCAGACGCGATCTTCACGCCGTCACCGGGGTGGTGCATGCTGGACCCTGGAACCCTGCGCGGACACGGGGAGGTGGCCATGCGGGGGCGGGTCAGGCGTCAAGAATGGCGTCCACCGGCCGTTGAGGTCGGGGACGTGGAGGATTCGTTCGCGCATGAAGCCAGCCGACTGCACAAGGAACACCCGCCGATGCCCGCGCTGAAACGCGCGTTGGCCCGCCCGCTCCGCGCCATTACCTGGGGCGGAGTGCTGCTGGGCGTGCTGCTGGTAACCGGCCTGACCCTCATGCTGGTCAATGACTACCACCGCCGCCTGGAAGCGGCACAGCGGCAGAGCCGGGCGCTGGCGGTGGGCAGCGAGCGCCTGCTGGCGCTGGAACTGCGCAACCTGGAGCGCGCCATGTCCGGCATCGCCGCCGACGCCGCCGAGCTGTTCCGCAGCGTGCCGGCGCAGGCGCCGGCCTTGATGGATGCCTCCATCGGCGGGGTGCTGGGCCGGCATGCCGAACTGCACAGCATCGCCGTGCTCGACCGCCATGGCCGACCGTTGACGGCCGGCGAGGGCGACCTGCAACTGCCGCTGTGGACCGACCCGCAGCGTCGTGGCCAGGGCAGCGCCTTGTACATCGGCCCGCCGCAGCGGGCCAGCGATGGCGGTTGGGTGGTGCCGTTGGCGCTGCCGATGGCCGGCGAACGCTGGCTGCTGGCACGGCTGCGCTGTGGCGAACTGCAACGCATCGTCGGCGGCCTCGATGTCGGCCCCAACGGACTGGTCTCGATCAGCGATGCCGAGGGTTACATGCTGGCCCGCGTGCCTGATCCGCACGGCACGGTGGGCCGCCGCTACGGCCTGCCGCGCCGTGACCTGCTCGGCACGCAGGCGGTGGTCGAGCTGGGCAGCGTGCCGGGTGTGGTCGACGGCGTACCGCGCATCATGACCATCAGCACGCTGGAACACAGCCCGCTGGCGGTGCAGGTCGGCCTGGCCGACGAAGACGTACTGGCGCCGTGGTGGCCGTACCTGCAGGCGTCGGTGGCGATCGTACTGGCTTACATCGCAGTGTTGCTGGTGCTGCTGTACGCCGTACGGCGCAGCACCCGCAGCCAGCAGGCGATGGCCGAGGAGCTGAAAACAGGCCACGCCGAGCTGCGTCTTGCGCACCAGGTCGGTCGTGTCTGTACCTGGTATGTGGATGAGGACGCCGCACTGCTGCGCTGGTCGCCGCTGGCGCGCGAGATCTTTGGCGTGCAGACCGATGCGCTGCCGGTGGCCGATTTCTTCGCACGCGTGCACCGCGACGATGCCGCGCGCCTGCAGCATGCCTTTGACCAGGCATTCGCCGGCAGCGCCGTGCTCGACCAGGTGTTCCGCCTGGTATTGCCCGGAGGCGAGGTGCGCTGGGTGGGCGCGCGTGGGCAGCGGGTGGAAGTGGCCGACAGCGAGCGGCGCATGATCGGCGCGCTGACCGACCTGAGCGAGCGTTACCAGGCGCGCGAGCAGGTGAGCGAAGTGGAACGCCGCTTCCGGCTGCTGTTCGACCGCAATCCGGCGCCGTTCTGGGTGTTCGACCCGGATACGCTGCGCTTCATCGAGGTCAACGACGCTGCGGTGCGCCAGTACGGCTACAGCCGCGACGAGTTCCTGGCGATGAGCATCCTCGACATCCGCCCGCGAGAAGGCTGGGACGAAGTGCGTGGTGCCATCCAGCGCGCACAGGTGGGCGATCCTCCGGACGCGACCGTGCGCCTGCACCGGCGCAAGGACGGTAGTGTGTTCGAGGTGCGCGCACACCTGTCCAAACTCGATTTCGATGGACAGCCGGCGTGCCTCGTGCTGGCCGAGGATGTCAGCGAAAGGCTGGCCTACGAGCGCGACCTGGCCTATCGGGCACGGCACAACCCGGCCACTGGCCTGCTCAACGTGCGCGCCCTGACCGAACAGCTGGACGAGCAGCAGCAGGGCTATACCATCGCCTTCGTGCAGTTGCGTGGCCTGCAGCTGGTGGCGGATACGCTGGGCCGTGAGATCGGCGATGCGGTGCTGCAGTCAATGGCGACCCGGCTCGGTGGACTGGGGGCGCGTTGCGGCACGCTGGCATTCCAGCCGGCGGAAGACTTCGTGTTCGCGATCGGGCCCGAGCACGATACCCAGCGCGTGCTGGATGACCTGCTGCAGATCGTGTCAGCGCCGATGCGTGGCAAGGATTCACTGCACCAGTTCGAGCCGCGCATCGGTGTGGCCGTGCACACTGCCGGTGACGGCCACAGCGCCGAACAGGTGATCGGCATGGCCGCGCAGGCCGCGCACGCGGCGCGTGCCGAGGGCAACGTGGTGGTCTGGTTCGATGCGGCAGTGACCACGCGGCTGGCCGACCGCCTGCGCCTGGCCGGGCGCATCCACGCCGCCATCGACAACGAGTTCCAGCTGTACTTCCAGCCGATCCGGCACGCCAGCGATGGCAGCCCGGCCGCGCTGGAGGCCCTGCTGCGCTGGCCGCAGGCCGATGGCAGCTTCATCCCGCCCAACGAGTTCATCCAGCTGTGCGAGGACACCGGGTTGATCCTGGCGCTGGGCCGCTGGGTGATCCGCGCCGCGGCGAAGGCACAGCGGCGGCTGGTCGAGGCCGGTTGGGGCGAGCTGCCGATCGCGGTCAACGTGTCTGCCGTGCAGTTCTTCAACAGCGACCTGGTGGCCGAGTTCACCCGAGCCCAGCAGGAATTCGGCCTGGCCCGCGGTGCGCTGCACGTGGAGCTGACCGAGAGCAGCCTGATGCGCAAGCCGGCGCAGGCGATGCAGACCATGCAACGCCTGCACGAGCAGGGCATCAGCGTGTCGCTGGACGATTTCGGCACCGGCTATTCCAGCATGTCCTACCTGCAGCACCTGCCGCTGGACATCCTGAAGATCGATCGCAGTTTCGTCGCCGACGTGGAAACCAATCCGCGCAACGCTTCGATCTGCCGCGCATTGCTGTCGCTCGGCCACAGCATGGGCCTGACCATCATCGCCGAGGGCGTGGAAACGCCGGGGCAGCTGGATTGGCTGGCCGCGCACGGCTGTGACCAGGTGCAGGGCTACCTGCTGGGGCAGCCGGCGCCGCTGGAGCGGATCATCGACGCGCTGGATGAAGTCCCTGCCTGATCGGGGCTTCGTATTTGCCGGCCAGCGGCCGGCACTACCCGACTGAAGCATGACGGTAGTGCCGGTCGTTGGCCGGCAAGCATCAGACGGAAGCATGACGGTAGTGCCGGCCGCTGGCCGGCAAGTGCCATCCTCGGCTACACCCCGGCCTCCACCAGGTGGTCGATGAAACTGCGCACCTTCGGCGCCAGGTGGCTACGGCTGGCATACACCGCGAAGATGCCGATCGGCGAGGCCTCCCATTCCGGTAGCACGCGCACCAGGCGGCCATCGGCCAGCGCGTCTTCCAGCAGGAAGTCGGGTTGCAGGATCACACCCATGCCGGCGATCGCCGCTTCGCGCAGCACGTCGCCGTTGTTGGCGTGCAGCAGGCTGTTCACCGCCACCTTCACTTCACCGCCGGGTCCCTGCAGCGGCCAGTGGTCGCCAGCGGCCCAGTAGCTGTAGCTCAGGCACGCGTGATCCTGCAGGTCCTGCGGCGTCTGTGGGGTGCCGCGTGCAGCCAGGTAGGACGGCGCCGCGCACAGGCTCACCCGCGATTCGCCCAGCCGGCGCGCGATCAGCGCCGGGCTCGGCTCGCGGGTGATGCGGATGGCCACGTCGTAGCCTTCCTCGACCATGTCCACCAGGCGGTCGGACAGGGCCAGGTCCAGTTCCACCTGCGGGAAGCGCTCGCGGTAGCTGGCCAGCAACGGGCCAAGGCGGGCGATGCCCCAGCTGACCGGTGCGTTGATGCGCAGCGTGCCGGAGGGTTCCAGCGCCTGCGCGCCGATGCTGGCCTCCAGCGCGTCGAACTCGGCCAGCAGGCGCACGCACTGGGCGTAATAGGCGGCGCCGGTGCTGGTGGGGCTGACCCGCCGCGTGGTGCGGTGGAGCAGGCGGGTGGACAGGCGCTTTTCCAGTGCCGCGACCTGGCGGGTGACGCCGGCGGTCGACATGTCCAGGGCCTGCGCGGCGGCACTGAAGCCGTTGCGCTCGACCACCGTTACGAACACGCGCATCGCCTCGAGGGTGTCCATTGTTGCGTCTTCTGAAATAAATACGGTCAAGCGATCGTATTTATCGGCTCGTAAAGGCGCAATAACCTGTCTCCATTCCCTTCAAAGTGCTTTGCCATGCACACCACGACCGCTCCTGTCTCGCCGCTGGCCCCGTACGGTGCCACCCTGCTGCGCCTGGCCCTGGGCGTGCTGTTCTTGGTCCATGCGCTGATCAAGCTGCTGGTATTCACCCCGGCCGGTACGGCGGCATTTTTCGAATCGCTGGGCCTGCCCGGCGTGCTGGCTTACCTCACCATCGGCGCCGAGCTGGTGATCACCACTGCGCTGCTGCTGGGCATCTACGCGCGCTGGGTGGGCCTGGCCGGCGTCCCGTTGCTGCTGGGCACCATCGTCACCGTGCACGGCGCCAACGGCTTCGGTTTCGCCAATGCCGGCGGCGGCTGGGAATACCCGGCGTTCTGGGCGCTGGCGCTGGTGGTGCTGTTCCTGGTCGGCGACGGCAAGTGGACCCTGCGTTCGCGCTGATCGCCGCCTGACCCTGCAACTGGAGCATTCCATGTCCCGCCTGCCTTCGTTGTACATCTCCCACGGCTCGCCGATGACCGCCCTGCATCCGGGCCAGGTCGGCGTGCGCCTGGCCGAGCTGGCGCGCGACCTGCCGACGCCGCGCGCCATCGTGATGGCCTCGGCGCACTGGCTGGGGCGGCAGCCGCGGGTCGGCGCGCATCCGCAGCCGCCGACGATCCATGACTTCGGCGGCTTCCCGCGCGCACTGTTCGAACTGCAGTACCCGGCGCCCGGCGATCCGGCGCTGGCCGAAGAAGTGGCCGGCCGCATCGCCGCTGCCGGCCTGCCGGTGGCGCTCGACCCTCAGCGTGGCCTCGACCATGGCGCGTGGGTGCCGCTGCGGCTGCTGCGCCCGCAAGCCGACATCCCGGTGGTGCCGCTGTCGATCCAGCCGCTGCTCGGCCCCGGGCACCAGTTCGCGCTGGGCCGCGCGCTGGCGCCACTGCGAGAGCAGGGCGTGCTGCTGGTCGGCTCGGGCAGCATCACCCACAACCTGCACGACTGGGGCGACTACCAGGACGGCAAGGAAGCACCGTACGTGCGGCCCTTCATCGAGTGGGTCGAGCAGCGCCTGGCCGCCGATGATCGCCAGGCCCTGTTCGACTACCGCCGGCAGGCGCCGTTCGCCGAACGCGCGCACCCGACCGACGAGCACCTGCTGCCGCTGTTCTTCGCGATGGGCGCAGCCGGCGAGGACAGCTTCGGTGCGCGGCGCATCGATGCCGGCATCGACGCCGGCTTCCTCGCCATGGACCTGTACCGCTTCGACGGGGCATGAGCCGGGGCTGACGCGCGACCGCCCCGGCCGTCGCGCTCATGGCCGCATGTGGTAGTTTTTTCCGGGTTTCCGGCGCTGGCCTTCGAGCCTCCCCGCGCGCCGCTTCCTGGAAGAAGCATGCATACCATTGAAGTCGTCCTGGCGATGCTGGTGGCCGTTGTCGCCAGCGGCTACCTGGTTCGCGTCCTGCCGTTCTCGTTGCCGCTGCCGCTGGTGCAGATCGGCCTGGGCGCGGTCATCGCCGGGGTGTTCAACCGCGGCCACGCGCTGGAGCCGGAAGTGTTCTTCCTGCTGTTCCTGCCGCCGCTGCTGTTCCTTGATGGCTGGCGCATCCCCAAGCAGGGCCTGTTCCGCGACAAGGGCGCGATCCTCGAACTGGCGTTCGGCCTGGTGGTGTTCACCGTCATCGGTGCCGGCCTGCTGATCCACTGGATGATTCCGGTGATGCCGCTGGCGGTGTGCTTTGCGCTGGCGGCCATCGTCTCGCCGACCGACCCGGTGGCGGTCGGCGCGATCGCCTCCAAGGCACCGATTCCCAAGCGACTGATGCACATCCTGGAAGGCGAGTCGCTGCTCAACGATGCGTCCGGCCTGGTCTGCTTCCGCTTCGCGGTGGCGGCGGTGATGACCGGTTCCTTCTCGCTGGCCACGGCCTCGCTGACCTTCGTGTGGGTGGCCGTGGCCGGCCTTGCGGTGGGCGTGGCGGTCACCCTTGGTGTGTCGACCTTCCAGCGCTGGCTGTGGCGCCGCTTCGGCGAAGAGCCGGGTGCGGCGATGCTGGTCAACCTGCTGATCCCGTTCGCGGCCTACCTGCTGGCCGAAGAAATCCATGCCTCGGGCATCCTCGCCGCAGTCGCCGCCGGTATCGCGATGAGCTACGTCGAGCTGACCGGCCGTGTCTCCGGCAGCATGCGCGTACAGCGCGCGGGCGTCTGGAACATGCTGCAGTTCAGCTTCAACGGCATCATGTTCGTGCTGCTGGGCGAGCAGCTGCCCGGCATCGTCGAGCGCGCCACCACCACCATGAACGAGTCCGGCCACCAGAGTGCATGGTGGCTGCTGGTGTACGTGGTGGTGATCAACCTGGCACTGATCCTGTTGCGCCTGCTGTGGGTATGGCTATCGCTGCGCTGGAACCTGCTGCGTGCACGCCGCCGAGGCCTGGAACGCGGCGAGGCACCGAACTGGCGCATCGTGGTGGCGACCTCGGTGGCCGGCGTGCGCGGCGCGATCACCCTGGCTGGCGTGCTGACCCTGCCGTTGTTCCTGCCTGATGGCAGCGCGTTCCCGGCGCGCGACCTGGTGATCTTCCTGGCCGCGGCGGTGATCCTGTTCTCGCTGGTCGGCGCCAGCGTGGCGCTGCCGCAGCTGCTGAAGGGCCTGCAGCTGCCGGCCGATTCGGGCGAGCGCAAGGAAGAGGACCTGGCACGCCGGCTGTCGTCCAAGGCCGCGCTGGCCGGGGTCGAGCGCATGCGCCAGCAGCTGGTGATGAACCAGAACACCGAGAACGTGCAGCTGTACAACGACGCTGCCTCGCGGGTGAGCCTGCTGTACCAGCGGCACCTGGAGAAGGACAACGACGGGCCCGACGTGGACCCGGAGAAGGTGCGGCGCATGGAGCTGGGGTACCGCCAGCTGCGCAGCGCCGGCCTCAATGCCGAGCGCGAGGAACTGTTCCGGTTGACCCGGCGCGGGGTGATCTCCGACGAGATCTCGCGGCGCCTGATCCGCAACCTGGACCTGCTGGAATCGCGCAAGCGCGAGTGACGCGGCGGCCATGCGCCGTCGAGCGGGGTCAGATCCCTTTCCGCAGGAAAGGGATCTGACCCCAGGTCGGAACAGCCGGTTATTCCGGCTTCTGGTCCAGGAAATACACCTCGACCTTGCCCTTGACCTTGATCGTCATCGGATTGCCACGGCGGTCGCGGGCCTTGCCGGCCTGCACGCGGATCCAGCCTTCGCTGATCGAATATTCCTCGACGTTGTCGCGCTCGACGTCGTTGAAACGCACGCCGACGCCGCGCTCCAGCGCCTGTGCATCATGGAAGGGGCTGGCCGGGTTGATCGCCAGATGGTCGGGAGGGGTATCGCTCATCGCTTCATTCACAGTGACGGCCACCAAGGCCGGCTTCAGCGGCACAGGATAAACCGTAGAATGCCGGCCTGCCCCAGAGGACGTTCCGCCATGCCCGACAACAGCGACTATTTCGACTTCGAGGAAGACATCCACGACTTCGACGAGGATGGATTCGAGGCGCGGGTCTGGAACCTGCTGGTGCTGATCAACCCGGGCGACGAAGAGTTGGCCCTGCAGCAGTTCAACCGCTGGCGCGAGCACCTGTCCGAGGACGGGCAGCCGCTGGAAGCGGACAGCGACTGGCTGCCGGCGCTGTTCACCGCCATCGCCTGGCAGTCCGGTTTCGATGTGGAGCGCGACGACCTGGAATCGCTGCAGTCGGCGGTCAACGAGCTGTCGGCGCGCTTCAACCTGCAGCTGGACTGGGGTGGCGACCTGGACGACGAGGACTTTGCCGAAGGCCTGGACGGCGTGCAGCTGATGGCCACCGCCTTCGACCGCCTGCGCGAGCACAACTACACGCTGTGGAGCGTGGATGCCGGCCGCGACGGCTTCACCGGCGTGATGGCGCTGACCCGTGACGACGACGCGATGCTGGCGCTGTGCTCGCTGCTGAACGTGGAAATCCGGCTGGGCAGCGACCCGTTCTGAGCGGGCCTGTAGAGCCGAGCCCACGCTCGGCTGCATTTCGCGTAGAGCAGCCGAGCATCGGCTCGGCACTACAGAAGGCAAACGGCAGCCGAGCCTATGGCCGGTATTGCGCCCGGGCGTTGGCGATCACCGCCTTGACCAGTTCGCGCTCGGTGTGCCGGGAAATCGCTCGCGCGCCAAGCGCGATCGCCTGCGCGCGCAGCTCGACCGTGACATCGTAATGGGCACCGCTGGCCTTGTTCTGGAAGGCCCGCGGGGGGATGCCGAGCTGCGCCGCCATCGCGTGCAGCTCGGCCAGGGTGTCGGCCATCAGGTGCGCCCAGCGCTGTCCGCGCCAGGGATGCACCGCGTCATCGACGTAGACCGTCACCGCCGCGGCCGGTTCAGGCCTGCGGCTTGCTGTCGCTGTCAGCGGCCGGGGTGGCCTCGGCGTCGGCAGCAGCTTCAACCACATCGCCTTCGGCGGCCTCAGCGGCTTCTTCGCCTTCTTCGGCTTCCACGGTCTCGAACTCGGACACCAGCTTGTCCAGATACTCGTCAGCGGTCTGGCCGGATTCAGCGGCCAGGGTGTCCAGCAGCTTCTGCAGCAGTTCGGAGTACTCCAGGTTGACCTTGCGGCCTTCCTTCTCCTGCACGTTGGACAGGTGTTTGAGCATGGCCAGCATCGGCACCGGGTTCTCGGCGTTGCCCATGGTCTGGCCACCAATGGCCAGCAGCCATTCGCGGCCCTGCAGGCCGATGGCGGCGACCACCTGGCCGTCTTCGTTGGTCAGCACGGCATGGTTCTGCACCTGCTGCTGCGCGTTCAGGCGGAGGAACGGGCGCTTGCCCTGCTGTTTCTTGCGCTTGTCACGCTTGGCCTTGGAGGACTGGGACATGGGGTGGGGTCACCTGGAAACGGAAAGACCACCATTGTAGCGGCCGCGCGCAGGTGGGGTCAGATCCCTTTCCACGGGAAAGGGATCTGACCCCGGTTCAGTGCGCCTCACCCTGCGCGGCCTGCACGTCCGGGTCGGTGGTGGGCGCCGACAGCCCCACCTGCGGGCCGGCACCCGCCAAGGCGGCCGCTTCGGCGGCCTGGGTCATCACCACGATGCTGATGCGGCGGTTGATCGGGTTCTGCGGGTCGCCCTTGTCGAACAGCACCGATGAAGACAGGCCGACCACGCGGGTGATCTTGTTGTCCTCCAGGCCGCCGTCCACCAGCGCGCGCCGGGCGGCATTGGCACGATCGGCGCTCAGTTCCCAGTTGCCGTAGCCACGTGCAGCCGAATAGGCGGTGATGTCGGTGTGGCCGGTCAGGCTGATCCGGTTCGGCACGTGGTTCAGGTAGTTGGCCAGCTCGTGCAGGATCTGCTGCGTGTACGGTTTCAGCGTGGCGCTGCCGAGGTCGAACATCGGCCGGTTCTGCTTGTCCACGATCTGGATGCGCAGGCCCTCCGGGGTCAGGTCCAGCAGCAGCTGGTCCTTGAACGGCTCCAGGGCCTGGCTCCTGCTGATCGCTTCCTGCAGCTCCTTCATCAGTGCTTCCAGCTGCTGCTTGTCGCGCTGCTGCTGGTCCACCGGCTGCGGTACCGCTTCCTTCTGGTTCTGGAAGGGGTCGTTGCTGTTGCCACGCGAAATGTCGGTGGCACCGCCCAGCTTGATCATCGAGGTGCTGGCGCCGCCCGGGCCGGCCATGCCGGGCGCCGGCGTGGCGCTCTGACCGCTCAACGGGCTGGGGTTGCGGAAGTACTCGGAAATGGCCGCACGGTCGTTCTTGTTGGTGGTGGCCATCAGCCACAGCACCAGGAAGAACGCCATCATCGCGGTCACGAAGTCGGCATAGGCCACCTTCCACGAACCACCATGATGGGCGGCGTGGCCGGCCTTCCTGACCCGGCGGACGATGACGGTGGGCTTGTTCTCGGCCATGGCTTACTTGACCGTCTTCAGGTGCTGCTCGAAATCGGAGAAGGCCGGGCGCACGTTCGACGGCAGGGTCTTGCGGGCGAACTCCAGTGCGATCTTCGGGTTGTAACCGCGCAGGCAGGCCAGCAGGGCGGTCTTGACCGATTCGTAGATGCGGCTGTCCTGCTCGGCGCGGGCCTCCATCGCGGCGGCCATCGGGCCGACGAAGCCGTAGCCCAGCAGGATGCCCAGGAACGTACCGACCAGCGCGCCGGCCACGTGGCCACCGACCTCGACGATGTCGCCACCGATCGAGCCCATGGTGATGACGATGCCCAGCACCGCGGCGACGATGCCGAAACCGGGCAGCCCGTCGGCGACCTTGGTCAGCACCTGTGAGGGTGCCATGGCCTCGGCGTGGTGCTTTTCCAGCTCCAGTTCCAGCAGCGGTTCCAGCTCATGCGGCTCGATGTTGCTGCCGATCATCAGGCGCAGGCAGTCGGTGATGAAATCGATCAGGTGGTGGTCGGCCTGCACCTTGGGGTAGTTGCCGAACAGCGCGCTTTCGGCCGGGCGCTCGACATGGTCTTCCAACGCCATGAAGCCTTCGCGGCGGGCCTTGTTGAGCAGTTCATAGAGCAGGCTGAGCACATCGATGTAGTCCTGCTGCTTGTAGCGCGGGCCCTTGAACACGCCGACCATGGCCTGCAGGGTCTGCTTGACCGTCTTGGCCGGGGTACCGACCAGGAACGCGCCGAGCGCGGCGCCGCCGATGATGACCAGCTCGTAGGGCTGCCAGAGGGCACCCAGGCGGCCGTGGGCACCGAGGTAGCCCCCGATCACGCTGATGATGACGACCAGGAATCCGACGATGATGAGCATGGGGCGACGCAGGGAGAGGGGATATCTCCTTGTCGGCCCGTCGCCCGGGTTTCTGAAGAGGGAATTCTGTGAAATCGGTCAGCGGGGTGTTTCAGCCGGCCACGCCGCTTTCCGCGCCGCCCCGCTGCAACGGATCGGGCCAGGGCTCGCCATTGCCGGTGAACGAAAGTGAGACGGAGTTCAGGCAGTGGCGCTCGTAGGTGGGCGGCGGACCATCCGGGAAAACGTGGCCCAGGTGGCTGCCGCAGCGCGCGCAGGTGATCTCGGTGCGCACCATGCCGTGGCTGGTATCACGGATCTCGCGCACGTGCGCCGGGTCGAACGGGGCAAAGAAGCTGGGCCAGCCGGTGCCGGAATCGAACTTGGTGCTGGAGCGGAACAGTGGCAGCGCGCACAGCCTGCAGCAGTAGACCCCCTCGCGCTTGTTGTCGAGGAACACGCCGCAGAACGGCGCCTCGGTGCCGTGCTGCAGCAGCACGCGGCGCTCCTCGCTGCTGAGGCCAGCGATCAGCGCCTCGGTCTGGGTGGCAGTGGGGGGCGTCAGGTCGAAGGCGGTCATGGCGGCGCTCCGTGGGTTGATGGCCTGGGGATGGTGGAAAACGTGGGGGTGAAAGCGCGACCTTGCAAGTGTGATGGCCGTTCATGGGCGGCACACAGGGGCAGGCGCAAGGTGAACGCGATCCACGCCGGAGCGTGCCATGAAACCGATCCTTCCCCTGCTGCTGGCCCTGTTGCCCATCGTGGCGCTGGCGCAGGTGCCGACCGCCGACCCGACTGCGACCCGCAGCGCGACCACCGTGGCGCCGCAGCCCGTGGCACCACCGCCACAGGCTGCTCGCCCGCAACCGCAGGTGCTGCCGTCGCCGCAGCCGGTGCAGCCGATCAAGTCCACCGGTCCGGCCCGGGTCGCGCCGGCACCGGTACCGAAGCCGGCCGACAAGGTCTATGACCGCAATGGCCGCATTGTTCCCGGCGTGCGCCCGGCCGGCCCGAACCGCGTGTTCGATTCGCGCACCGGCCGCTACTACGACAGCGTGCCGGCCGGCGACGGGCAGCAGATCAAGCGCTGAGCCCTGGTGCCACCAAGGTTGGCTGCTGGCTGGCGCTGAGCGGGCTGAACGCACGAAAACAGCATCCAGCCGATCACTGCTTTTTCGCCTGCGATTAACCGTTCCGGGACCACCGTGGCCCTGCGCCGGCATCCCGCCGCCGCATGTCCTTCGTCCACTGGATCGCGACCATGAAAAACCAGCAGAACCGTCATCCCGGCAAGGAACCGCAGGGCCGCAACCCGCAGCAGCAACAGCAACAACAGCAGATGGAGCCGCAGCCGCCGCACAAGGGCGGCAAGCAGCAGGAACAGCGCTCGCAGAAGCATCCGCAGCAGCGCTGACTGTCGCCATGACCGGGGTCAGAGCCCGCTGCGCGGGATCCGACCCCTTGCCAGATGCCGACCGGGGTCGGATCCCGCGCAGCGGGCTCTGACCCCAACCGGTTCCCAGCTTCAATCCGGAATCGGCAGGCTCAGCGTCTCCTTCACCTCTTCCATCACGATGTAGCTCTTCGACTCACGTACATGCGGCAGTGTCAGCAACGTACTGCCGAGCAGCTTGCGGTAGGAAGCCATTTCACTGATCCGTGCTTTCAGCAGGTAATCGAAGTCGCCCGACACCAGGTGGCACTCCAGCACGTTGGGCAGCTTCAGCGCGGCGCGGCGGAATTCCTCGAAGATGTCGCCGGACTTGTAGGCCAGGCTGATCTCCACGAACACCAGCAGGCTGGCCTTTACCGCGGCCGGGTCGAGGTGGGCGTGATAGCCGGTGATCACCCCTTCGCGTTCCAGGCGGCGCACGCGCTCGGTGCACGGGGTGGTCGACAGGCCGACCCGCTCGCCCAGCTCGGTGAAGGAGATGCGGCCTTCGGCCTGCAGGATGCGCAGGATCTTGCGGTCGATCTTGTCCAGTTCGCGGGTACGGGTGGCCATGGCCGTCAACCTTGGGGAATGAATTGCAGGAGAACATCCTGCCTGTTGATTTCAATTCAGGCAAATCAACTGGTATTGGCTGTCTATACTTCCCCAATTATGGCCCCGGCACGCTCCAGTGCAGGGAATGATCGGGTTGGAGAAGTCCCATGCGAGTCCTAGTTCTCGGCAGCGGCGTGATCGGCACTACCAGTGCCTGGTACCTGCGACAGGCCGGGTTTGAAGTCACGGTCATCGACCGCCAGCCCGGCCCAGCGCTGGAGACCAGCTTCGCCAATGCCGGCCAGCTGTCGTTCGGCTACACCTCGCCGTGGGCGGCGCCGGGCGTGCCGAAGAAGGCGATCGGCTGGCTGTTCGAGAAACACGCGCCGCTGGCGATCAGGCCGGGCATGGACCTGGCCCAGTACCGCTGGCTGTGGCAGATGCTGCGCAACTGTACCCACGAGCGTTATGCGATCAACAAGGCGCGCATGGTGCGCATGTCCGAGTACAGCCGCGACTGCCTGAACGAGCTGCGCGCGCAGATCGGCATCGAATTCGAAGGCCGCGACCTGGGCACCACCCAGTTGTTCCGCACCCAGCAGCAGCTGGATGCCTCGGCGCAGGACATCGAGATCCTGGCCCAGTACGGCGTGCCGTACGAGGTGTTGGACCGCGCCGGCATCATCCAGGCCGAACCGGCCCTGGCCCACGTCGATGGCCTGGTCGGCGCGCTGCGCCTGCCGCGTGACCAGACCGGCGACTGCCAGCTGTTCACCCGCCGCCTGGCGCAGATGTGCGTGGATGCCGGCGTCGAATTCCGCTTCGACCAGGACATCACCGGCCTGGAATTCGATGGCGACCGCATCACCGGCGTGCGCATCGACGGCAAGCTGGAAACCGCCGACCGCTTCGTGGTTGCGCTTGGCAGCTACTCGCCAGCGCTGGTTGCACCGCTGGGCATGCGCCTGCCGGTGTACCCGCTGAAGGGCTATTCGCTGACCCTGCCGATCACCGACCCGGCGATGGCGCCGACCTCGACCATCCTCGATGAGAGCTACAAGGTGGCGGTGACCCGCTTCGACGACCGCATCCGTGTCGGTGGCATGGCCGAAGTGGCCGGCTTCGACCTGTCGCTGTCGCAGCGCCGCCGCGAGACCCTGGAACTGGTGGTCCGCGACCTCTACCCGAAGGGCGGCGACCTGTCGCGCGCGCAGTTCTGGACCGGCCTGCGCCCGGCTACGCCGGACGGTACGCCGGTGATCGGCGCCACGCCGTTCCGCAACCTGTACCTCAACACCGGACACGGCACGCTGGGCTGGACCATGGCCTGCGGCTCGGGCCGCTACCTGGCCGACCTGATGAGCGCGCGACAGCCGCAGATCAGCACCGAAGGCCTGGATATTTTCCGCTACGGCCAGTACGGTCACGCGCCGCAACACGAGAACCGCACATGCGTCCTGCCCGCGCGCTGATCGATCTGGGCGCCCTGCGCAGCAACTACCGGCTCGCCCGTGAACTGGGCGGTGGCAAGGCCCTGGCGATCATCAAGGCCGATGCCTATGGGCATGGCGCGGTGCGCTGTGCGCAGGCGCTGGAAGGTGAGGCCGATGGTTTCGGCGTGGCCACCATCGAGGAGGCACTGGAGCTGCGCCAGGCCGGCATCCGTGCGCCGATCCTGCTGCTGGAAGGCATCTTCGAGCCCAGCGACATGGCGCTGGTGGCCGAGCATGACTTCTGGTTCGCCGTCGGTTCGCCGTGGCAAGTGGAGGCACTGGCGGCGTTCGACAGCCCGCGCCCGTTGACGGTGTGGCTGAAGCTGGACAGCGGCATGCACCGCCTCGGCCTGGACGTGGACAGCTTCCGCGCGGCGCATGCACGCCTGTCGGCGCTGCCGCAGGTCGAGCGCATCGTGCTGATGACCCACCTGGCACGTGCCGACGAACTGGACAGCGAGCGCACCCGCGAGCAGGCCGCAACCTTCGCGCGCGCCATTGATGGATTGGAGGGCGAGACCAGCGTGTGCAACTCGCCGGCGCTGCTGGGCTGGCCGGAGGTGCGCAGCGATTGGGTGCGCCCGGGCCTGATGCTGTACGGCGCCAACCCGCTGCCGGATGACACCGCGTTGACCGCGCGACTGCGCCCGGTGATGACGATGCAGTCCAAGGTGATCGCCGATCGCTGGATTGAAGCCGGTGAACCAGTGGGATATGGCGCGCGCTTCGTGGCCAAGGCGCGCACCCGCGTGGGCGTGGTCGCGCTTGGCTATGCCGACGGTTACCCGCAGTTCGCCCCGAACGGCACCCCGGTGCTGATCGACGGCCAGCCCGGCGGGCTGATCGGGCGCGTGTCGATGGACATGTTGACGGTGGACCTGACCGCGCATCCGCAGGCCGGCATCGGCAGCGTGGTGGAGCTGTGGGGTTCCGCGCCGACGCTGTCGGAGCTGGCGCCGCGCTGTGGCGTCAGTGCCTACCAGCTGCCGTGCGCGGTCAAGCGCGTGGCGAAGGTGTACGTGTAGAGCCGAGCGCACGCTCGGCTTCAGTAGCGGCCGACCCTGGTCGGCGCTGTGAATGCGTGTCGGCCAAGGCCGACACCTGCCGATGGGCCTACCGTGCTGCGGTGGCCTGCGCTGTCAGCTGCCGCTTCACCCAGTCGTCGATCAGGCGCTTTTCGTAGCGCAGTGGATCGCTGTCGCTCTTCAGGCCGATGTTGTGCAGGTAGCCGGTATCGCTCAGGCGCGCGTCGCCCTCGCTGACGATGCGGCCGCTGGCGTCCTTCAGCGTGTACTGCAGGCTGATCCGCGGTGGGTAGATGTCGCGCATGATCCGGATGTCGCGGCCGCGCGGGCCGTGCCACGGCTCGTAGTCACCGGCGCGCTTGATGTCGACCAGGGTCACATCAAGCGTCTGTCCAGGTTGCAGCGGTTTGGCGGCAGCGGTCTGCAGGTAGCGTGCCAGCTGCTGCACCCAGTCGCCACGCTCGGCTTCGAAGCGGTTGGTACTCTGGCGGATCTCGGTGAACTTGGCCGGATCGTCCCACTTCACGCTGACCGGGCCATCGGCCTGCAATGCGCGGGGAGCTTCCGGGTCGGTCACGGTGCGCGGGGCCGCGCTGGCGCCGCCCGCCGCCAGGGCGCCTGCCAACAGGGCAATCGCGAGTGAGCGTTTCATCACGGTCTCCTGCGTCCCCTCGATGGGGGCGATGTTGATCACAGATCGAGTGTGATCCTGCTTCCCGGTATCGGCAATGGCCGCATGCGTTGTCTGCAAGAGCGGTTGCCGCCAATTCATCGACGTCAACCATGACTGACGGCGCTTGACGCTGTGAATACGCCCTTTGGAAGATGCTGTGCCTCCAACCTGGCCTGCACAGACACCCTTGTCCACACTGCCGCCCCTCGTGGAGCGCCCACCGATGACGGTGCCGGCGCCCGAACCCGACCTGCATCATGGCGTGCTTGAGCGCATCAACGCCGGTTTCTGCGTGATCCAGGTGCTGTTCGAGGGTGATCGTGCGGTCGACTACCGCTTCATCGAGGTCAACGATGCCTTCGAGCGCCACACCGGGCTGAAGGATGCGCGTGGAAAGCGCATGACGGCGCTGGAGCCCGGCCATGAGCAGGACTGGTTCCGCATCTATGGCGAGGTCGCACGCAGCGGCCGCCCGGCCCAGTTCGAGATGGAGGCGCGTGCGCTGGGCCGCTCGTTCGCGGTGGATGCGGTGCGCGTCGGCCGGCCGGGCGAGGACAAGGTCGGCATCCTGTTCTTCGACATCACCGCACGCAAGCAGATGGAAGTGGAGCTGGGCGAAAGCGAAGCCCGCTTCAGTGCGCTGGCCGACGGCCTGCCGATGCCGGTGTGGGTCTTGGACGAGCGCGGCCATGCCCGTTTCGTCAACAGTGCCTTCAGCGAGTTCTTCGGCGGTGACGAGACGCGCGTGCCGGAGGACGTCTGGCGCGGCTTGGTGCATCCGGACGATGCATCGGTCTTCGAGTACGAACTGCAGGAAGCATTGAAGGCGCAGCGCTCCATGCATGCGCTGGTGCGCGCACGCCGTGCGGATGGCCAGTGGCGCTGGCTGGAGATGAACGCCCGCCCGCGCTTCTCGCGCATGGGCCGCTTCATCGGCCTGGCCGGCAGCAGCCCGGACGTGACCGAACGCCGCGAGATCGAGCTGGCCCGCGAGGAACTGCTGCAGTCCGAGCGTGCCGCGCGCAGTGCTGCGGAAAACATGGCGCGGCTGAAGGATGAATTCCTGGCCACGCTGTCGCATGAGCTGCGTACGCCGTTGACCACCATCCTCGGCTGGAGCGAATTGCTTCTGCAGCGCGTGGACAACACCAGTCCGCTGTACAAGGGCCTGAACGTGATCGCCAACAGCGCCGGTGCGCAGAAGCGGCTGATCTCGGACATGCTCGACCTCAGCAGCATGCTGCTGGGCAAGGTGCAGCTGGAGGTGGAAGTGCTGGACCTGTGCGCGGTGCTGGGTGAGGCGGTCGGCGCGCAGGAACTGGTGGCCGAAGGCAAGGCGCTGGACGTGCACCTGCAGCTGCCCACGCAACCCAGCCTGGTGCTGGGCGACGCCACGCGCCTGCAGCAGGTGTTCTGGAACCTGCTCTCGAACGCGATCAAGTTCACCCCGGCTGAAGGCCGTATCGACCTGCAGCTGCGGGCCGACGGCAACTACTGGGAGATCACCGTGCGTGACAGCGGTGATGGCATCGCACCCGAATTCCTCAATCATCTGTTCAGCCGCTTCCGCCAGGCCGACGGCACCACCACCCGCCGCCATGGCGGCCTGGGTCTGGGCCTTGCGATCGTGCAGCAGCTGGTCGAACTGCATGGTGGCACGGTCACTGCGGCCAGCGAGGGCCACGGCCACGGCGCGACCTTCACCGTGCGCCTGCCCCAGCATTTTCCCGATGCCGAACGGCGGCCGCTGCGCGAAGTGATCAGCGGGCCGATCCTGGAGCCGGTGATCGTCGAGCCGTATCCGCTGCGCGGCATGCATGTGCTGGCGGTGGAAGACCAGCCGGAAGTGCTGGAGTACCTGCGGCGCATGCTGGAAGAGCAGGGCGCCAGCGTGTCTGCGGCCAGTTCGGCCGGCGAAGCGCTGGCACTGCTGGCCGACACCGGCCACCTGCAATACCACGTGCTGCTGACCGACATCGGCATGCCGGGCATGGATGGCTATGGGCTGGTGCGCACCTTGCGCGAGGACATGGGCGTGGATGCGGCGACCTTGCCTGCGGTGGCGGTGACTGCACTGGCGCGTGCCGACGACCGTCGCCGCGCGCTGGCCTCGGGCTTCCAGGAGCATGTGGCCAAGCCGTACTCGGTAGCGCAGCTGGTGGCTGCCGTGCGCAAGGTGCAGGTGCCGCGCGCGGACAGCGCGCTGCACTGAACATTCACGGCCGATCGGCGACCCTGCAGTCAGGAGGTCGCCGATGTCCCGTATAGCTCCACGTATCCACACCGATCCGGCGCAGATCGCGCGCCTGGAAGCCCTGCTGCCGCAGCTGGATGGCGAAACGCAGGTGGAACTGATTCTGCACGATGGCCGCCGCCTGCTCGGCACGGTGGCGGTGAGGCCAACTGTGCAGCAATACCGCAACGCCGCTGGTGATGAAGGCAGCAACGGCCAGTTGCGCCTGGATGACTACGACACGCCGGTGCAGCAGCACCATGTGTGGCTGGATGAAATCGCCAGTATCAACCGCCTGCCACCCAAGGCGCCTTGATCCGATGTAGAGCCGAGCCCACGCTCGGCTCTGCCGCCGCCCGAGCGTGGGCTCGGGCGCTGCAGATGTGTCAGTGCTCGAACAACGTCGGCGTCGCCTCGAATCGGCGTGCGTACGCCCGCTCCTCTGCAACCCTCGCCACCTCGTCATCGGCCAGGTCCGGTGCCCCATAGACGGCGTAGGCAACGCTGCCGTCGGCACCATGACCGATCTGATGCAGCCGATAGCGCGAGTGGCCGCCGCCGGTGTCCTCTGGGTAGTGCACGGGCGGATGGCTGCCTTCCAGGTCCATTTCACTGTTGTCGACCACGCCACCGACGAACAAGGCTCGCATGCAGGTTCTCCTGGGTTTCCGGGGGAGCCTCTACCCTGAACGTTTCAATGTTTCTGGCGGATCAAGGCCCCGTTCGGGTTTCGCAAAGCGGGCCGCCGGGGCCGGCCCGGCCAAGCCGGTACAATGGACGGCCCTCACGCTTGAAGTACCCGCGCCGATGGCCTCCAGCGACGACGCCCCCCTGCAAACCCTGCTCCTGCCGTTCTCCCAAGGCGCCCTGCGCTGGCCGGAGGGCCCGGTGGCCTTCCTGCGTGCCCGCGATGGCTGGCCATTGCGCGAAGTGGCCGGCAACCGCGAGGTGCACTGCGAACAGAGCTTCGCCCCGTTCGCGCAACCGCTGCAGCAGGCTGCCGGCTGGACCGTGAGCGGGCAGCTGGATGACGCGGCCGGCAAGGGCCGCTACCCGTTGGTGCTGGTGCTGCCGCCGCGCCAGCGCGAAGAAGCCCGTGCGCTGTTCGCCCGTGCGCTGGCGCTGGTCGCCGATGGTGGCCGCATCGTTGCCTGCCAGTCCAACAACGAAGGTGCGCGTTCGGGCGAGGGCGACCTCAAGCAGTTGGCCGGCCTCGGTGGCTGCCTGACCAAGAACCACTGCCGCGTGTACTGGACCGCCCCGCTGCAGGGCCAGCACGACGTTGACCTGGCCAAGCGCTGGTCGGCGCTGGATGCGGTGCGCCCGATCGTGGGCGGTCGCTTCCTCAGCCGCCCGGGCGTGTTCGCCTGGGATCGCATCGATCCGGCGTCGGCGCTGCTGGCCGAGCACCTGCCGGCCGACCTGGCCGGACGCGCCGCCGACCTCGGCGCCGGCTACGGCTATCTGTCGCGCGAACTTCTGGAACGCTGCCCGAAGATCACCGCGCTGGACCTGTACGAGGCCGAGCAGCGCGCGCTGGCGCTGGCCGAGCTCAATCTGGCGCCGCCGCCGCGCCCGCTGCCGCTGCGTCTCCTGTGGCAGGACGTCACCGCCGGCATCGAGCCGGGCTACGACGTCATCATCAGCAACCCGCCGTTCCACACGCCTTCGCGCGCTGACCGCCCGGACATCGGCCAGCGCTTCATCGCCGTGGCTGCGCAGGCGTTGCGCCCGGGCGGGCGCCTGTACGTGGTGGCCAACCGCCACCTGCCTTACGAGCACACACTCAACGACAGCTTCGGCGCGGTGCGCGTGGTCGCCGAGCGCGACGGTTTCAAGCTGGTGGAAGCCGTGAAGGGGAAGGGCAAGTGAAGCTGGTCAAGCACATCGCCAACCTGGGCTATGGCAGCCGCAAGCAGGTGCAGTGGATGTTCCGCGAAGGCCGCGTCACCGACGCCGATGGTGAGGTGCTGTATGCCGACGACCAGGTGCCGCATGACGCCATCCGGGTCGATGGCGAGCCGCTGGACCCACCGCCGGGGCTGTCGATCGCGCTGCACAAGCCGGCTGGCTACACCTGTTCGACCAAGGACACCGGGCGCCTGATCTACGACCTGTTGCCGCCGCGCTTCCGCGACCGCGATCCGGTGCTGTCCACGGTCGGCCGCCTCGACCGCGAGACCAGTGGCCTGCTGTTGCTGACCGACGATGGTGGCCTGCTGCACCGGATCATCTCGCCGAAGTCGAAGCTGCCGAAAGTCTATGAGGTCGAGTTGAGCGAGGACCTGCGCGGCAACGAGGTGGCGCTGTTCGCCAGCGGCACGCTGATGCTGGAATCGGAGAAGACGCCCCTGCTGCCGGCTGAACTGGAAGTGCTGGGTGCGCGCCGTGCGCGGCTGGTGCTGCACGAAGGCCGCTACCATCAGGTACGCCGCATGTTCGCCGCCACCGGCAACCACGTGCAGGCCCTGCACCGCAGCCGCGTCGGCGGGCTGGACCTGCAGGGGCTGGACGAAGGGCAATGGCGGCAGCTCACCCCTACCGACCTGGATACGCTGTTCGCTCCATGACCCCCATCGCTGCGCTGCCGTTTCTCCCCGACGCCGTCATCTTTGACATGGACGGCCTGATGATCGACAGCGAGCGTGTCTCGCTGGCCTGCTGGGGCCAGGCCGCCGATGAATTCGGGCTGGGCCTGGACGAGGCGGTGTTCCTGCGCATGGTCGGCCTCGGCGACCGCGATTCGCACGCGCTGCTGCGCGCGCAGGGCATCGAGGACAGCGTGATCGATGCGGTGGCCGCACGTTGCCACGACCTGTATGAGGCACGCACACAGACCGGGTTGCCGTTGCGTCCGGGCATCCTGGAATTGCTGGAGCTGCTGAAAGTGCACGCGGTACCGCGGGCGGTGGCCACCACCACGCGGCAGCCGCGGGCCAACCGCAAGCTGGCCGCTGCTGGCCTGCTGCCGTATTTCGATGCGGTGATCACCAGTGGCGACGTGGCGCGGCCGAAGCCGGCGCCGGATATCTACCTGCTGGCCGCGCAGCGATTGGGGCAGGTGCCCGGGCGTTGCCTGGCGCTGGAGGATTCACCGGCCGGTACGCGCGCGGCGCTGGCGGCCGGCATGACCGTGATCCAGGTGCCTGACCTGGTGCATCCGGATGAAGAGCTGCGTGCCCTGGGACACCGCATCGTTGGATCCCTGGTGGACGCGCACGCGCTGCTGCTGCCGTTGCTGCCGAAGTAAGGTGGGTGCCGGCCGTTGGCCGGCACTGAGCCGAGCATGGCTCGGCTCTACATCTATTGGTGGGTGCCGACCGTTGGTCGGCACACCTGCCCCCATCACACCCGCCCGAACACCAGCGCGGCGTTGGTGCCACCGAAGCCGAAGCTGTTGGACATCACCGTATCCAGTTTCTGCTCGCGGCTCTCGCGCAGGATCGGGAAGCTCTCCACCTTCGGGTCCAGCTCGCCGATGTTGGCCGAACCGGCAACGAAGCCATCGCGCATCATCAGCAGGCAGTAGATTGCCTCGTGCACGCTGGCTGCACCGAGCGAGTGCCCGGACAACGCCTTGGTCGAAGACAGCGGCGGCACTGCATCGCCGAACACTTCGCGGATCGCGTTGAGCTCGGTGACATCGCCAAGCGGGGTCGAGGTGCCGTGGGTGTTCAGGTAGTCCAGCGGGCGATCGACACCCTGCAGCGCCATCTTCATGCAGCGCACCGCACCTTCACCGGAGGGCGCCACCATGTCGGCACCGTCGGAGGTGACGCCATAGCCGATCAGCTCGGCATGGATGTGAGCACCGCGTGCGACGGCGTGGTCGTAATCCTCCAGCACCAGCATGCCGCCACCACCGGCAATGACGAAGCCGTCGCGGTCCTTGTCGTACGGGCGCGAGGCACTGGCCGGGGTTTCGTTGAAGCTGGTCGACAGGGCACCCATCGCATCGAACATCACGCTCATCGACCAGTGCAGGTCTTCGCCACCGCCGGCGAACATGATGTCCTGCGCACCGTGCCGGATCATGTCCGCAGCGGCGCCGATGCAATGCGCCGAGGTCGCGCAGGCAGCCGACAGCGAGTAGCTGACGCCCTTGATCTGGTAGGCCGTGGCCAGGCAGGCCGAGACCGTCGAGCACATCGTGCGCGGCACCATGTACGGGCCGACCTTGCGCACACCCCGTTCGCGCAGCAGGTCGACGGCACCGATCTGCCATTCGCTGGAGCCGCCACCGGAACCGGCGATCAGGCCGGTGCGCAGGCTGCTGACCTGCTCGGGGCTGAGCCCGGCATCGGCGATGGCATCGCGCATGGCCAGGTAGGCGAAGGCCGCCGCGTCGCTCATGAAGCGCTTCTGCTTGCGGTCGATCAAGGCGTCCAGGTCGAGGTCGACGCGGCCTCCGACCTGGCTGCGCAGGCCTGCTTCGGCGTGGTCGGCCAGGGCGGTGATGCCCGAGCGTCCTTCACGCAGCGCGGCCGAAACGGTATCCAGATCATTGCCGAGGCAGGACGTGATGCCCATGCCGGTGATGACGACGCGACGCATCAGAAGCTCCCGGTTTCGGTGAACAGGCCGACGCGCAGGTCGCGCGCGCTGTAGATTTCGCGGTCGTCCACGTACATGCGGGCGTCCGACTGGGCCATCACCAGCTTGCGGTTGATGACCCGGCTGATGTCGATCTCGTAGCGTACGAGCTTGGCGTCCGGCAATACCTGGCCGGTGAACTTCACCTCGCCACAGCCCAGCGCGCGGCCCTTGCCGGGTGCACCCAGCCAGGTCAGGAAGAAGCCGGTCAGCTGCCACATGGCATCCAGGCCCAGGCAGCCTGGCATCACCGGGTCGCCGATGAAGTGGCAGCCGAAGAACCACAGGTCCGGGCGGATATCCAGTTCGGCGCGTACCATGCCCTTGCCATGCGGTCCGCCGTCCTCTCGGATGTCGGTGATGCGGTCGAACATCAGCATCGGGTCGTTGGGCAAACGGCCGGCGGCGGTGCCGAACAGTTCACCGCGTGCGCTGGCCAGCAGCTGTTCGCGGTTGAACGCGTGGAGACGGGTCATGAAGCACAATCCTGGAAGCGGAGAACAGGGAAACAAGCGCCCGAGAATGCCCGTGGAAACTGCGCCGATCAAACATTTCAACCGTACGCAACCGTAGTGTTTTCAAGGGAATACGCGCATCCTGTTGATGTGCAACGACCATACTTCGGCGTGTGGCCCACCCGGCCCGGCCCCGCCTTTTCCACCTGACATGACCCGACTGCGCAAGATCATCCACGTTGACATGGACGCGTTCTACGCGTCGGTGGAGCAGCGCGACGATCCGTCACTGCGCGGCAAGCCGGTGGTTGTGGCATGGCGCGGCGCACGCTCGGTGGTGTGCGCGGCATCGTACGAGGCACGCGTGTTCGGCGTGCGTTCGGCCATGCCGGCAGTGCGGGCCGAACGCCTGTGCCCGGATGCGATCTTCGTGCCGCCCGACTTCGCACGTTACAAGGCGGTGTCACGCCAGGTGCGCGAGATCTTCCTGCGCCACACCGACCTGGTTGAGCCGTTGTCGCTGGACGAAGCCTACCTGGACGTGACCGAGCCGAAGAGCGGCATCGAACTGGCGACCGATATCGCCCGTACCATCCGCATGCAGATCCGTGAGGAGACGAACCTGACTGCTTCAGCCGGGATCGCGCCGAACAAGTTCCTGGCCAAGATCGCCTCGGACTGGCGCAAGCCCGATGGCCAGTTCGTGATTCCGCCGCAGCGGGTGGACGCCTTCCTGCTGCCGTTACCGGTGAGCCGGGTGCCTGGCGTCGGCAAGGTGATGGAAGGCAAGCTGGCCGCGCGCGGCATCGCCACCTGCGGCGACCTGCGGCAGTGGGCACTGATCGATCTGGAAGAAGCGTTCGGCAGTTTCGGCCGCAGCCTGTACAACCGCGCACGCGGCATCGACGAGCGGCCGGTGGAACCGGACCAGCAGGTGCAGTCGATTTCCTCGGAGGACACGTTCGCCGAAGACCTGCTGCTGGAAGACCTGACCGAGGCCATCGTGCAGCTGGCAGAGAAGACCTGGAAGGCGACCCGCAAGACCGAGCGTGTCGGCCATACCGTGGTGCTGAAGTTGAAAACCGCGCAGTTCCGCATTCTCACCCGCAGCTTCACCCCGGAACGTCCGCCGGAGTCGATGGAAGAACTGCGCGACATCGCACTGGCCCTGCGCGCCCGCGTCGACCTGCCGGCGGAGACGCGCTATCGGCTGGTGGGTGTCGGGCTGGGCGGCTTCCGCGAAAAGGAACCGGTGGTGCAGGGGGAGTTGTTCGAGCACGACATGAACAATCCCACAGATACCTAATCATCAAATAGTGGGGTCAGAGCCCGTTGCGCAGCAACGGGCTCTGACCCC
>NZ_JAXBRE020000029.1:0-43394 GCF_047520985.2 Stenotrophomonas sp. BR163 | reverse complement strand
AGTGCCGGCCGCTGGCCGGCAACCCCGACAAACCCTGGGGGGTCAGAGCCGTTTTCCGATGGAAAACGGATCCGACCCCGGTCAGTCGTGCAGCTGGCGCGGCTTCTTCCAGAACTGCCAGCGCTGGCCACGGTCCAGCTGGAACTGCAGGCCGTCCTCGAAGTCCAGCACCAGCCGCTGCAGTTCGCCACGCCTCAGCGCGGCCAGCAACGGCCGGATCGCATCGTTGCCGAGCTGCTGCAGCGAACGCAGCTGGCGCAGGTCGACCAGTGCATCCACCGCCTGTTCGCCATCCACGGCCACACCGGCCGCCAAGGCCAGGCCCTGCAGCAGCGCGTCGCGGCTGCGCACCTGCGCGTGTGGGGTGCTGACCGACACCGGCATCACGCCACCGCCCCAGAACCACAGCGAATTGATCGGCTGTTGTCCCTGTGCGGCACGCTGCTGGTTCCAGGAATGGTTGTGCAGCAGCACCTGCGCCTCGGTCATCAGCGCCCGCCAGCGACGGCCGCCCTCGCCCTCCGGCAAATGCGAGAACAGGTCATCGCCCAGCACCTCGTCCGGACTGTCGAAGTCCGGCAGGGCCAGGTCGATCGGCAGGCGCAGGTACCAGCGCGACGGGTCCGGTGCGTCGAGCACGAATCCGGCATCGGCGAACAAGGGCTGCAGCACCGGCAGCAGGGCCAGGCTGTCGGCCAGCGTCGGCCGCAGCGTTTCGCCGTAGGCCATCATCCGCGCGCCATGCATGTCCGGCACCATGCAGGCCGGATCGGCACGTAGCCAGCTGGCGCCGGCCGCATCGCCGACGTCGCGCTGGCGGGTCAACGCGGCCACCGGCCAGTGCGGCGCGGCAACCGCAAAATGGCGCGTCAGCTGCGCGCGCTCGCCCGGCACGACCTGCACCGTCGTGGCACGGCCGAGCGCGCGTGCCACATCGTCCGGCAGCGCAGCCGCGGCAAAGCGGCTGCGTGCAGGCAACAGCAGGGTCGCCGTCGCCACGCGGTCAGTCCACGTAGCTGACGCTGACGATCTCGTACTCGCGCTGGCCGGCCGGGGCGTCGATCACGATCGAATCGCCTTCCAGCTTGCCGATCATCGCCCGCGCCACCGGCGAGGAAATCGCGATCAGGCCCAGCTTGATGTCCGCTTCCAGGTCACCGACGATCTGGTACTTCTTCTCTTCGTCGGTTTCCACGTCGGCCAGCGTCACGCTGGCGCCGAACACCACCTTGGAGCCGGCATTGAGCTTGCTCACGTCGATGATCTCGGCGTGCGACAGCTCGCCCTCCAGCTGCTTGATGCGGCCTTCGATGAAGCCCTGTTCCTCGCGCGCGGCGTGGTACTCGGCATTCTCCTTCAGGTCACCGTGCTCACGCGCTTCGGCAATGGCGGCGATGACCTTCGGGCGCTTGACCGACTTCAGGTGATCCAGTTCGTCGCGCAGCTTCTGCGCGCCCTTCATGGTGATGGGGGCTCTCATGCATTCAACTCCTTGTGCAGCTCCTGCAGCGACCAGACGGGGCCGGTGCCGCGGAATTCCAGTGAATCCACCAGCGCCTTGGCGCCGGCAATGGTGGTCGAGTAGGTGACGCGGTGCTGCAGCGCCTCGCGGCGGATCGAGAACGAGTCGTTGATCGCCGAACGACCTTCGGTCGTGTTGACGATGTAGACGATCTCGCCGTTCTTGATCGAGTCGACGATGTGCGGACGGCCTTCGACCACCTTGTTGATGATCTCGCAGTCCATGCCGTGCTGCTGCAGCCACGCGGCGGTGCCACGGGTGGCGACCAGGCTGTAGCCACGCGCCAGCAGCGCCTTGGCCACCGGCAGCACGCGCTTCTTGTCCGGGTCGCGGACCGAGACGAAGGCCTTGCCGACCGGCGGTGCCTTGATGCCACCGGCTTCCTGCGCACGCGCAAAGGCGGCGTTGAAGGTGCGGCCGACGCCCATCACCTCGCCGGTGGAGCGCATCTCCGGCCCGAGGATCGGATCGACGCCCTGGAACTTGGCGAACGGGAAGATCGCTTCCTTCACCGAGTAGTAGTCCGGCACGATTTCCTTGGTCGCGCCCTGCTCGGCCAGGCTCTTGCCAGCCATGCAACGGGCGGCGATCTTCGCCAGCGCCATGCCGGTGGCCTTGGACACGAACGGCACGGTGCGCGAGGCACGCGGGTTCACTTCCAGCAGGTAGATGGTGTCGGCACCCTCGTCGCTGGTCTGGATCGCGAACTGGGTGTTCATCAGGCCGACCACGTTCAGGGCCTTGGCCAGCTCCACCACCTGGCGGCGCAGTTCGGCCTGGGTTTCAGCCGACAGCGAATACGGCGGCAGCGAGCACGAGGAATCGCCCGAGTGCACGCCAGCTTCTTCGATGTGCTCCATCACGCCACCGATCAGGACGTTGCCATCCTTGTCGGCAATGATGTCGACGTCGCACTCGACAGCATTGTCGAGGAAGCGGTCCAGCAGCACCGGCGAATCGTTGGACACCTTCACAGCGTCGCGCACGTAACGGGCCAGGTCGGCTTCGCCGTAGACGATTTCCATGGCACGGCCGCCCAGCACGTAGCTCGGGCGCACCACCAGCGGGTAGCCGATCTCGCGGGCCAGCAGCAGGGCTTCCTGATCATTGCGGGCGATGCGGTTCGGCGGCTGCTTCAGGCCCAGCTTGTCCACCAGCTGCTGGAAGCGCTCGCGGTCTTCGGCCAGGTCGATCGAGTCCGGGCTGGTGCCAATCACCGGCACGCCGTTGGCTTCCAGCGCGCGCGCCAGCTTCAGCGGGGTCTGGCCGCCGTACTGCACGATCACGCCCTTCGGCTGTTCCAGTTCGACGATTTCCAGCACGTCTTCCAGGGTCAGCGGCTCGAAGTACAGGCGGTCGGAGGTGTCGTAGTCGGTCGACACGGTTTCCGGGTTGCAGTTGACCATGATGGTTTCATAGCCATCCTCGCGCAGCGCCAGTGCCGCGTGCACGCAGCAGTAGTCGAACTCGATGCCCTGGCCGATGCGGTTCGGGCCACCGCCCAGGATCATGATCTTGTCGCGGTTGCTCGGCGCGGCCTCGCACTCGTCCTCGTAGGTCGAGTACAGGTAGGCGGTACCGGTGGAGAACTCACCGGCACAGGAGTCCACGCGCTTGTAGACCGGGCGCACCTTGTGCGCACGACGCAGCGCGCGGATGGCGGCTTCGTTGGTGCCGGTCAGCTGCGCCAGGCGCGCGTCGGAGAAGCCAGCGCGCTTCAGCTTGCGCAGGCGTGCGGCATCCAGCGCATCGATGCCGCCGGCAGCGACTTCGGCTTCGGCCGCGATGATTTCCTCGATCTGGTCCAGGAACCAGTGATCGATGAACGACAGTGCGTAGATCTCTTCCACGCTCATGCCGGCGCGGAACGCATCGGCCACATAGAACAGGCGCTCCGGGCCCGGCGCCTTCAGCTCGCGACGCAGGGTCTGCAGGTCGTCTTCGTTGCCCAGGTCCAGGCCGGTCGGGTCGAAGCCGACCTTGCCGGTTTCCAGGCCACGCAGGGCCTTCTGCACCGACTCCTGGAAGGTGCGGCCCATCGCCATCACCTCGCCCACCGACTTCATCTGGGTGGTCAGGCGGGCATCGGCGGCCGGGAACTTCTCGAAGGCGAAGCGCGGGATCTTGGTGACGACGTAGTCGATGGACGGCTCGAACGAGGCCGGGGTCAGGCCGCCGGTGATTTCGTTCTTCAGTTCGTCCAGGGTGTAGCCCACGGCCAGCTTGGCGGCGACCTTGGCGATCGGGAAGCCGGTGGCCTTGGAAGCCAGCGCCGAGGAACGCGACACGCGCGGGTTCATCTCGATGACGACCACGCGGCCGGTCTTCGGGTTGATGCCGAACTGCACGTTCGAGCCACCGGTATCGACGCCAATCTTGCGCAGCACGGCGATGGAGGCATCGCGCAGGCGCTGGTATTCCTTGTCGGTCAGGGTCTGGGCCGGGGCCACGGTGATCGAGTCACCGGTGTGCACGCCCATCGGGTCCAGGTTTTCGATCGAGCAGACGATGATGCAGTTGTCCGCAGTGTCGCGGACCACTTCCATCTCGAATTCCTTCCAGCCCAGCACCGACTCTTCCACCAGCACTTCGGTGGTCGGCGACAGTTCCAGGCCGCGGCTGACGATCTCGACCAGCTCTTCGCGGTTGTAGGCAATGCCGCCACCGCTGCCGCCCAGGGTGAAGCTGGGGCGGATGATGGTCGGATAGCCGACGCGGGTCTGGATTTCCAGCGCTTCGTCCAGGGTGTGGGCGACGGCGGCAGTCGGGCACTCCAGGCCGATCTCACCCATGGCCACGCGGAACAGCTCGCGGTCTTCGGCCATGCGGATCGCTTCGCGCTTGGCGCCGATCAGTTCGACGTTGTACTTCTCCAGCACGCCGTGGTCGGCCAGGTCCAGCGCGCAGTTCAGCGCGGTCTGGCCACCCATGGTCGGCAGCAGCGCATCGGGCTTTTCCTTGGCGATGATCTTCTCGACCGTCTGCCAGTTGATCGGCTCGATGTAGACGGCGTCGGCCATCTCCGGGTCGGTCATGATCGTGGCCGGGTTGCTGTTGACCAGCACCACGCGGTAACCCTCGTCACGCAGGGCCTTGCAGGCCTGGGCACCGGAGTAGTCGAACTCGCAGGCCTGGCCGATGACGATCGGGCCAGCACCGATGATGAGGATGGTCTTGAGGTCAGTGCGCTTGGGCATTTTCTTCTCTAAGTCAGTACAGCGTGACAAGGGGGAGTGATCGCACGCTGTCGATCAGGAATCTTGATCCGCAGCGCCGCGCCAGTGGCAGCAGCGATGCGGGGTTTACGGTCCATCGCGACGCCACCGGGGGGCCGGCGGCGTACTGATCACGCCTTGGCCTGCTCCATCAGCGCCACGAAACGGTCGAACAGCGGACCGACGTCGTGCGGGCCGGGCGACGCTTCCGGATGGCCCTGGAACGAGAACGCCGGCACGTCGGTGCGGGCCACGCCCTGGTTGGTGCCGTCGAACAGCGAACGGTGGGTCACGCGCAGGGTCGGCGGCAGGGTCGCTTCATCGATCGCGAAACCGTGGTTCTGCGAGGTGATCATCACCCGGCCGCTGTCCAGGTCCTGCACCGGGTGGTTGGCACCGTGGTGGCCGTGGCCCATCTTCATGGTCTGCGCGCCCGAGGCCAGGCCCAGCAGCTGGTGGCCCAGGCAGATGCCGAAGGTCGGAATCTTCACGTCGATGAAGGTCTTGATCGCTTCGATGGCGTAGTCGCACGGTTCCGGGTCACCCGGGCCGTTGGACAGGAACACGCCGTCCGGCTTCAGTGCCAGCACCTCGGCGGCCGGGGTCTGCGCCGGCACCACGGTCACTTCGCAGCCGCGCTCGGCCAGCATGCGCAGGATGTTGGTCTTCACGCCGAAGTCGTAGGCCACGACCTTGAACCGGGCCGGCACGCTGACGAAGGCGTTGGCATCCAGGTCCAGCTGGCCCTCGGTCCAGGTGTAGGTCTTCTCGGTAGTGACGACCTTGGCCAGATCCATGCCCTTCAGCCCCGGGAACTTGCGGGCGGCTTCCAGTGCCTTTTCCACGTCGATGTCGCCGGCCATCAGCGCACCGTTCTGCGCGCCCTTCTCGCGCAGGATGCGGGTCAGCTTCCGGGTGTCGATGCCGGCGATGGCGACTACGCCACGCTGGATCAACCAGTCCTGCAGCGACACCTGGCTGCGCCAGTTGCTGGGACGGCGCGGAACGTCGCGCACGATCAGGCCGGCCGACCACACCTTGGACGCTTCGTCGTCCTGGTCGGTCATGCCGGTGTTGCCGATATGCGGATAGGTCAGCGTGACCATCTGCCGGGCGTAGGACGGGTCGGTCAACACTTCCTGATAGCCGGTCATGGCGGTGTTGAACACCACTTCACCGACGGACAGGCCGGGCGCGCCTACGGATTCGCCCTCGAATACGGTGCCGTCTTCGAGGACGAGGATTGCGGCTTGGGTCACGGGAATCTCACTTTGGCTACCGAGGGGGCTGCCGAAGTCACGCCTGCGCTTCACGGAAATCCGGTTGCAAAAAAGCGCGGACGTACGGTCTGGGACCGGTCCGGCTTTCGTGATTCGGCGAGTGCGAATTGTAGCGCTGCCGGGGCGCTCGCGCCAGCGGTTATCGCGCTTCATGAACAGGCGATTGCGCATTCATTTCGATCCGGCCGGGTATGCGGCACCCGCCACCCGGTAGTGCCGGTCGCTGGCCGGCAACCCCATTGGCTCCCGTCACCCAAGGTTGCCGGCCAGCGGCCGGCACTACCGCCTTACGCCAGCAGGTCCCGCACCCGGTAGCTGCCCGGGGCCCGGCCCTGCAGCTGGCGGGCGGCGAACAGGGCGCCGCGGGCGAAGATGTCGCGGTTGGTGGCCCGGTGTACCAGCTCGATGCGCTCGCCCAGCCCGGTGAACTGCACCAGGTGCTCGCCGACGATGTCGCCGGCGCGCAGGCTGGCGTAATGCGGTTCCGCCCCGCCCCGCTGGGCGGCCGCGCCCAGGGTCAGTGCAGTGCCCGATGGCGCGTCCTTCTTCTGGGTGTGGTGCGATTCGACGATGTCGCAGTCCCAGCCAGCCAGCGCCTGTGCCGCGCGCTCGACCAGCTCGTCCAGTACCGCCACGCCCAGGCTGAAGTTCGAGGCCCAGACCAGCGGGATCTTCGCCGCTGCCGCATCCAACGCCTGGCGCTGCGTGCTGGAAATGCCGGTGGTACCCGACACCAGCCCTGCCCCGCGATCCACGCACAGCGCCAGCAGCGGGTCGAAGCCCTCCGGCAGGCTGAAGTCAATGGCCACATCGAACACAGGCGCACCAGGCAGTTCGCTGGCCGCAAAGAACGGCACACCGTCGACCACGCGCTGCGCCGGCGCGCGACCGGTCACGGCGGCCACGACCTGCAGGGTTTCGGGATGTTCAGCGGCCAACCGCAGCAGGGCTTGGCCCATGCGCCCGGAGGCACCGTGAATGAGCAATCGCAGGGGAGTCAGGTTCATGCCTGCAGGCTAGCGGCAGCACGCCCGCTCCGGCAAGCGCCATCGCTGCGATGCTGCATGCCCCTGCGGTGACGGGTTTGCCACTGGACGCGGCAACGCTCCCCTTCAAGTCTGTGGCCCTTCCCTCAGCCCGGGCAAAACCCATGAAATCCTCGACCGTCTTCAGCAAATGCGCCAGGAAGACCGGTTATGCCGGGACGTCGACCACGCGCTACCGCTTGCTGGATGCCGCCCTGCTTGTCGTTAATCACCAGCGCGCCAGCGAAAGCCGGGGCTTCTATGTGAATGCTGGACTCTACTTTCCAGAGCTGCTCGCGTATCCCCTCGCGCCTGACGATCTTGAAACGGCTTTCCGGTACCGCTCCAGCATTCCCACGCCCCATGTCGACTGGCGGATCGAAGAAACGCCGGGCCTGCGCCGGACCTTCATCCAGCAGGATCTTGATGACCTGCTGGAGGCCGGCAACCGCGACGCGCTGAAAGCCCTGCTGCTCGATGCCCTGGCTGACGTGGCGGGTTTCGCAGCAGCCTATGGAAACCGCGAATCGGTGCGGCGATTGAATCAGGACGGGAACTTCCGCGCGATCATCCGCAGAGAGGTCTGAACCCTGGAAAGCGTGCGGGTCGAAAGTTCGCACCCTCCGGACAGCCGCGGTCCAGCATGGCTGGACGCTACTTCTTGGTCGGCCCGCAGCTGTCGCACCCCCCACAGGCACCGCCCCCACCGCTGGCCGGCGGCGCGATCTTCCGCCCCAGCGCCTGCAGCCAGGCCGCGCGACCCGGCTTCAGCAGGGCCAGCGCCAAGGCCCCGCGCAGCGTGCGCACGGTGCCCGGGAACTGCTTCTTCAGCACCACCCAGGCACTGACCAGCACGGCCACCGCGATGATCAGGTACTGGATCAGCAGCCCGGTATCCATCAGCCGCCTCCCAGCGCCCTGGTCACCTGGTAGGTGATCAGCGCGGCCACGTAAGCCGCGGCAAACAGGTAGAACGCGGCAAAGCCCATCTGCTTCCACGAGTTGGTCTCGCGCTTGATGGTCGCCAGCGTCGAGATGCACATCGGGGCGTAGATGTACCAGACCAGCAGCGACAGGGCCGTGGCCAGCGACCAGCCATCGCTGATCAGCGGGGTCAGCGCCTGGCTGGCGGCATCGTCATCGGCGGCCGACAGCGCATACACGGTGGCCAGCGACGACACCGCCACCTCACGCGCAGCCAGGCCCGGAATCAGCGCGATGCAGATCTGCCAGTTGAAGCCCAGCGGTGCGAAGAAGACCGCCATCGCATGGCCGATCCGGCCGGCGTAGCTGTAGTCGATGGCCGGCATCGTGGCATCGGCCGGGGCCGCCGGGAACGACAGCAACACCCACAGCAGGATGGTCAGCGCCAGGATGATGCCGCCGACGCGCTTTAGGAAGATCATGCCGCGCTCGTACAGGCCGACCGCCAGGTCACGCACATGTGGCAGGCGGTACGACGGCAGCTCCAGCATCAGCGGGTGCTCACTCTTGTCGCGGCGCCACTTCTTCATGATCCAGGACATCGCCAGCGCACTGAGGATGCCGGCGGCGTACAGGCCGAACAGGACCAGGCCCTGCTGGTTGAACACCCCCCACACCGTCTTCTGCGGAATGAACGCACCGATCAGCAGGGCGTACACCGGCAGGCGCGCCGAGCAGGTCATCAGCGGTGCGACCAGGATGGTGGCCAGGCGGTCACGCGGGTCCTGGATGCTGCGCGTGGACATGATGCCCGGCACCGCGCAGGCGAAGCTGGACAGCAGCGGGATGAACGAGCGGCCGGACAGGCCGGCGGCGGCCATCATGCGGTCGAGCAGGAACGCCGCACGTGGCAGGTAGCCGGATTCCTCCAGCACCAGGATGAAGAAGAACAGGATCAGGATCTGCGGCAGGAACACCACCACGCCACCGACGCCGGCGATGATGCCATCGGTCAGCAGGCTGGCCAGCGGACCCTCCGGCAACACGCTGCCAACGAGAGCACCGAGCCAGGCGAAGCCCGCCTCGATGCCATCCATCAACGGCGTCGCCCAGGCGTACACCGCCTGGAAGATCAGGAACATCACCACTGCAAGGCTGATCAGCCCGAACACCGGGTGCAGCAGCCAGCGGTCCAGCGCGTCGTCGATCTTCGCGGTCCGCGCCGGCATCCGCACGGCGACCGACAGGATCTCGCGCACCTTGGCGTGGTAATCGATGCCACCTTCCGGGCCCGGCACCGGCGCATCCAGGTGCGGCACCATCGCATCGAGGCGCTCGACCAGGGCCTTGGCACCCTGCTTGCGCACCGCCACGGTCTCCACCACCGGTACGCCCAGCTCGCGCTCCAGCGCGGCCACGTCCACCTGGATGCCACGGCGCTGGGCCGCATCGACCATGTTCAGGGCGACCACCATCGGCTTGCCCAGCTCACGCAGCTCCAGCGCGAAGCGCAGGTGCAGGCGCAGGTTGGTGGCGTCGATCACGCACAACAGCACGTCCGGCGCAGCTTCGCCCGGGTAGAAGCCCCGGCACAGGTCACGGGTGATTGCCTCATCCAGGCTGGCCGGATGCAGGCTGTAGGCACCCGGCAGGTCGAGCACGGCGAATTCGCGGCCGGACGGCGCACGCAGGCGGCCTTCCTTGCGCTCGACGGTGACGCCGGTGTAGTTGGCGACCTTCTGCCGGCTGCCGGTCAGCTGGTTGAACAGCGCGGTCTTGCCGCTGTTGGGGTTGCCGACCAGCGCGATGCGCAGCGGTGAGGCGGAGACAGTGACGGTCATGCGCGTCGTTCCTGACTGACGGCGTCGACCACGACGCGCTTGGCTTCACTGATCCGCAGCGCGAACCGGGTGAACCCGACCTGCACCAGCAGCGGCTCGCCCCCCACCGGGCCCTTGGCCACCAGGCGTACTTCCTCGCCATTCACGAAACCCAGCTCGCGCAGGCGGCGGGCAATGGCATCGTTGGCATGCAGGTCCTGCACGGACTCGACCACGGCCGAGGTGTGCAGCGGCAGTTCGGACAGCGTCATCTAGCGTGTTCTCTGCTGGATGTAAATGGTTCTCGATTCTAACATTCCCGCGTCGCGTCATGGCCCATGACCAATGGCCCGCTATGATCCATACAGGTATGGAGTGACCCTGGAATCCCATGAACGATGCTTTGCAGATCGAGCGCCGTGGCGCTGTCCTCACCCTCTGGCTGAACCGGCCGGAGCTGCACAACGCCTTTGACGCCAGCCTGATCGCCCGGCTGACTGCCGCACTGGAAGCCGCCGGCGGCGATGATTCGGTCCGGGCCGTGGTGGTCGCCGGTCACGGCGCTTCCTTCTCGGCCGGTGCCGACATGCAGTGGATGCGCGGCATGGCCGCCGCCAGCGAGGCCGACAACCGCGAGGACTCGCTTGCCCTGGCGCGGCTGATGCGCACCCTGGACGAGCTGCCCAAGCCGACCCTGGCCCGGGTCCACGGCGCGGCCTTCGGTGGCGGCGTCGGCCTGGTTGCCTGCTGCGACATTGCCATCGCCAGCACTGCGGCCCGCTTCGGCCTGACCGAAAGCCGCCTGGGCCTGCTGCCCGCCGTCATCTCGCCCTACGTGATCGAGGCCATCGGCCCGCGCCAGGCGCGGCGCTGGTTCGCCACCGGCGAGCACTTCGATGCCGACACCGCGCTGCGCATCGGTCTGGTCCATCAACTGGTCGAACCCGAGCGCCTGGACGAGGCGCTGGAACGCCAGCTGGCCCTGCTCGACAAGGCCGGCCCGATCGCCTCATCCACCGCCAAGCAGCTGGTGCGGCAGGTCCGCGACAGCCATGACCGCGACGCACTGGATCGCGATAATGCGGCCCTGATCGCGCGCCTGCGGGTCTCCGCCGAGGGCCAGGAAGGCCTGGGCGCCTTCCTCGACAAGCGCGCCCCCCACTGGGTCACGGAAGCCTGAACATGCTCGATCATCTTGGTTTGACCAGCGCCGACCTGGCGCGCAGCAGGACCTTCTTCCTGCAGGCACTGGCGCCGCTGCAGATCGGCGTGGTGATGGAAGTGACCGCCGAACAGACCGGCGACCACGACCACGTCGGCTTCGGCAGCGACGGCAAGCCGTTCTTCTGGCTCGGCAATGGAGGCACCGCCAGTCACGGCGTACACGTGGCCTTCGCCTGCGCCAGCCGTGCGCAGGTGGATGCCTTCCATGCCGCCGCGCTCGCCGCCGGCGGCCGCGACAACGGCGCGCCGGGCCTGCGCCCGTGGTATCACCCGGATTACTACGCGGCCTTCGTGCTCGACCCGGACGGCAACAACATCGAAGCGGTCTGCCACCGCCCCGCCGATGGGGCAGCCGCATGAGCGATTACGTCCGCATCGTCGAGGTCGGCCCGCGTGACGGCCTGCAGAACGAAAAGCAGTCGGTGTCCACCGCCGACAAGATCGAACTGATCAACCGCCTGTCGGCCACCGGCCTGCGCAGCATCGAGGCGACCAGCTTCGTCAGCCCGAAGTGGATCCCGCAACTGGCCGACGCCTCCGAGGTCTATGCCGGCATCCAGCGCAGGCCGGGTGTCCAGTACCCGGTGCTGGTACCGAACGAACAGGGCTACGACCGCGCCCGTGCGGTCGGCGTCGAGGAGGTGGCGGTGTTCACTGCCGCGTCCGAGGCGTTCAACCGCACCAATACCAATGCCGGCATCGACGAGTCGCTCGCCCGGTTCGAGCCCATCCTGCGCCGCGCCGCCGCCGATGGCGTGCGCGTGCGCGGCTACGTCTCCACCGTGCTCGGCTGCCCCTACCAGGGCGAGGTGCCGCTGGCCGACGTGGTGCGCGTGGCGCGCGCCCTGCACCAGATGGGCTGTTACGAAATCTCGCTGGGCGACACCATCGGCGTCGGCACCCCGCGCAAGGCACGGGCGATGCTGCAGGCGGTGGCGGCCGAGATTCCGATGACGGCACTGGCCGTGCACTTCCACGACACCTACGGCCAGGCCATCGCCAACATCGCCACCTGCCTGGAAGAAGGCGTGCGCGTGGTCGACAGTGCCGTCTCCGGCGCCGGTGGCTGCCCGTATGCGAAGGGCGCCAGCGGCAATGTGGCCAGCGAAGACGTGGTCTACCTGCTGCAGGGCCTGGGCCTGGACAGCGGCGTGGACCTGCCGGCACTGGCCGAGACCGGCCGCTGGCTGGCCGGCCTGCTCGGTCGCGCCACCGCCAGCCGCACCGGGCAGGCGCTGGCCGCCGCAGGTTGACCGCCGCACTGCGCCGCCCTGCTGCGGCGGCGCAGTGCACAACAGCGACGGTCGCAGCTTCCGTTAGAATCGGCGGTTCTCGAACCTGCAGGACCGTTCAATGCAGCTGTCTTCCGTACGTGCCGTGATCACTGGCGGCGTCTCCGGCCTCGGCCTGGCCGTGGCCCAGCACCTCGTCGCCCAGGGCGGCAAGGTGGCCCTGTTCGATCTCAACGACGACAAGGGTGCGACCGCCGTTGCTGGGCTGGGTGCCGACAACGCCCGCTATTTCAACGTCAACGTCAGCGATGAGGCCGCCGTGGCTGCGGCCATCGACCAGGCCCACGATTTCCTCGGCGGCCTGAACGTGGCGATGAACTGCGCCGGCATCCTCGGCGCCGGCCGCGTGCTGGGCAAGGACGGCCCGATGCCGCTGGCCGGCTTCCAGGGCACGGTGATGGTCAATCTGGTCGGCAGCTTCAATGTCGCCAAGGCCGCGGCCAACCGCATGCAGCACAACGAGGCCGGCATCGATGGCGAGCGCGGGGTGATCATCAACACCGCCAGCATCGCCGCCTATGAAGGCCAGATCGGCCAGGCCGCCTATGCCGCCAGCAAGGGCGGCGTGGTGTCGATGACGCTGCCGATGGCACGCGAACTGTCGCGCTTCGGCATCCGCGTCAATACGATTGCTCCCGGCGTGTTCTGGACGCCGATGGTGGACGGTATGCCCGAAGCCGTGCAGCAGTCTCTGGCCGCCTCGATTCCGTTCCCGTCGCGCCTGGGCAAGCCGGAAGACTTCGCCAGCCTGGTCGGCTTCATCCTCGGCAACACCTACCTCAACGGCGAGACCATCCGCCTGGACGGCGCTACCCGCCTCGCTCCGAAGTGATTCCCCACGGGCGCCGGGACGGCGCCCTCCCCCAACGACCTAGATCACCATGAAAGCCAACGACATCAAGAAGGGCAACGTCGTCGAGTACAACAACGGCGTGTACCAGATCCGCGACATCGAGCGCAGCTCGCCGCAGGGTCGCGGCGGCAACGTCCGCTTCCGCTTCATCATGTACAGCGTGCCGGGCGGCAACAAGCTCGACGCCAGCTTCGATGCCGACGACAACCTGGTCGAGGTCGAACTGCTGCGCCGCCAGTCCACCTATTCGTACAAGGACGGCGATGCCTTCGTGTTCCTCGATGACGAGGACTACACCCCGTACACCCTGGATGCGGACGTGATCGGCGATGACGCCGGTTACATCACCGACGGCCTGACCGGCATCTACGTGCAGGTGATCGACGAGCAGCCGGTGGCGATCCAGCTGCCGGCCTCCGTGGTGCTGGAAGTGATCGAGACGCCGCCGGAACTGAAGGGTGGCACCGCCACCAAGCGCCCGAAGCCGGCCAAGCTCAACACCGGCATCGAGATCATGGTGCCGGAGTACATCGTCAACGGCGAGCGCGTGCTGGTGAACACCGCCACCGGCGAATTCGCCGGCCGTGCCGACTAAGCACCCTGCGCCGATCGCCTGCCGATCGCTGCCTGCGGCAAGTTCGCCGCAGGCAGCAAGCAGCGCATCGCTGACAGTAGTTGTGTAGAGCCGAGCCCGTGCTCGGCTGCGGTGGGTTGGACAGGTACTGCAGCCGAGCGTGGGCTCGGCTCTACAGGTAACTTACGGCTGCTTCGCGCCGAAATTGCCGCAGCCGTGGTACTGGCGGGTACCGACGGTCAGCATCACCTTCGCCTCGAACGCCTCCCCGCTCATATCGTCCTGGCAGGTAGTGCGCTGGAAACTTAGCTTGACGTCGGTACCATCGGACGCCTTGCCGCTCCAGCCGTCGGCACCCTTGGTTGGCTTGGCCACGTCAAAGCGGCGCTCGCCATAGTCAACTTCCACCTGCAGGCCCGGCATATCGCCATCGACGACTGCAAGCCATCCGGGTTCATTGCCGGTGGCACGGAACGCGGCATTGCCGGCGCTGCCATCGCCTTCGGCAGCTTCCACCGCATGGCACTCGCGATCCGGCTCGCCCTTCAGGCTCAGCAGGCCATCATCGCTGCCCTTGGTCCAGAAGCTGTTGCCAAGGCCATCGCTGTACTTGGCGCCGGATGCCGCGCGCTCGGAGGTCATGGCGAAGCTACGCTCGCCGATCACCACCGTGGCAGCATCCTCGCCATTGAAGGTCGCGCGCACGCTCAGATCACCACACTGGTAGGCGGTCTCGCTGCCACCTTCCGTGTTGGCGCTCGGCTTCGGCGTGGCAGGCGAGGGGTCATTGCTGCCCGCCGCGGGTGCCTGGGCCGGCTGGCACGCGGCCAGGACCAACCCCAGGGAGGCTGCCAACAGACTGGGAACTACACGCATGGCTCGACTCCTTGTCGACACTGCAGGAATGCTCGACCCTACCACCTCGCGGTGAGCGGGGCCTGAAAACAGCCTGACCGCACTCATGCGGCCAGCACCGCCATCGACAGCAGCTGCGCGCCACTGCCGCCGGAACTGCAGGTCCAGACCCGCAACAGGCGCAGCTTCAGTTCACGCTCCCGGCCCTGCCGCCACACCGACATCCGCACGTCGCTGGACAGCAACGCCAGACGGCCACACAGCAGCGTTTCCACCGCGTGCAGCTGCAGGCTTCGTACCTGCAGGTCACCGGCCAACCAATCACCCAGCCACGGCAGATCGAGCATGCGGCCACCGTGGCCGTCCATCAGGAACAGGGCCGGCGATACCAGCGCGTTCAACGCATCGTGATTGTTATCCAGCAGCGCTGCGCACAGGCGCTGCTCCAGCGCCATCAACTGCTGCTCATGCAGATCTTCAACGATGTTCCGTTCCATCCACGGTTCCTCCCGGCATCGGCCGGCGCCTGCGCAGGCGCTGCGCGATCCACTGCCGCGCGCCCTGCACCACTACATAGAAGACCGGCACGAAGAACACGGCCAGCACGGTCGCACTGACCATGCCGCCGAACACGCCGGTTCCAATTGCCTGCTGGGTTTCCTTCGACGCGCCCTGCGCCAGCATCAGTGGCACCACGCCCAGCGCGAACGCCAGCGAGGTCATCACGATCGGACGCAGGCGCAGCCGCGCCGCCTCCAGCGCTGCTTCAACCAGGCCGCGCCCCTGCTGCTGCAGCTGCCGCGCGAATTCGACGATGAGGATCGCGTTCTTCGCCGACAGCCCGATCACGGTGATCATGCCGACCTTGAAGAACACGTCGTTGGGCATGCCGCGCAACAGCACCGCGGCGACCGCGCCAAGCAGGCCCAGTGGCACCACCAGCAGCACCGCCAACGGAATCGACCAGCTCTCGTACAGCGCGGCAAGCACCAGGAACACCACCAGCATCGACAACAACAGCAGCCACGGCGCCTGCGCCCCCGACTCACGCTCCTGCAGCGACTGGCTGGTCCACTGCAGGGCGAAGCCGGACGGCAGCTTTGCGGCCAACCGCTCCATCTCCGCCATGGCCTGGCCGGTGGACACGCCAGAGGCCGGGGCGCCGGACAGGTTCAGCGCGGGGAAACCAAGATAGCGTTGCAGCTGCAACGGCGCTTCGGTCCAGTGCGGGGTGACCAGCTCGGACAACGCCACCATGCCGCCCTCGCTGTTGCGCACGTACAGCTTCAGCACGTCTTCCAGCTCCATCCGGTGCGGCGCATCGGCCTGCAGGATCACCTGCTGCAGCCGTCCCTTGTTGGGGAAGTCGTTGACGTACTGCGAGCCCATGGCTGCCGACAGCGTGCTGCTGATCTGCTCGAAGCCCACGCCCATTGCCTCGGCCTTGGCCCGGTCGATGTCCAGCCGCACGCTGGTGCCGGCCGGCAGGCCATCGGCATGCACCTCCGACAGCAGCGGGCTGGCTTCGGCCAGCTTCAGCAGCTGCTGCAGGGCCGCGCGCAGTTCGGCCTGGCCCTGCCCGGTGCGCGCCTGCAGCGCCAGCGAGAAGCCGGACGAACGTCCCAGGCTGTCGATGGCCGGCGGCATCACGCTCATCACCTCACCCTCGGCAACCGTGGCCATCGCCTGCTGTGCGGCCTCCACCTCACCGGCCGCGGTTGCGCCTGCGCGCTCACCCCAGTCCTTCAGCATGGTGTAGGTCAGCGCCGCACTCGGGCCGGAACCGGAAAAGCTGTAGCCGAGGATCGACTGGTTGGAGCCGATGCCCGGACGCGAGGCCACGTGCCGTTCGTAGGCTTCGACAACGGCCAGCGTACGCTCGGCCGTCGCCTCGGCCGGCAGCTGGATCGAGGTCATGAAATAGCCCTGGTCTTCTTCCGGCAGGAACGCACCCGGCAGCCAGTGCAGGCCCAGCAGCAACGCCGCCACCAGCGCGGCGAACACTCCCATCACCCGCCCGCTCCGCTGCAGCACCGACGCCACACCACGCTGGTAACGCCCGGTCATCCGCTCGAAGCCCCGGTTGAAGGCGCCGAACAGCCCGCCGCGACCGTGATGGCCGTGGGTGGCCTGGCGCAGCAGGGTCGCGCACAGCGCCGGCGTCAGGCTCAGGGCCAGCAGCGCAGAGAACAGGATCGACACCGCCATCGCCACGGTGAACTGGCGGTAGATCGCGCCCACCGAACCGCTGGCCAGCGCCATCGGGATGAACACCGCAGTCAGCACCAGGGTAATGCCGATCACTGCGCCGGTCAGTTCACGCATCGCCTTGATGGTGGCCTCGCGCGGCGGCAGGCCCTCCTCGGCCATGATCCGTTCCACGCCCTCGACCACCACGATCGCGTCGTCGACGATGATGCCGATGGCCAGCACCATGCCGAACATGGTCAGTACGTTGATCGAGAAGCCCAGCGCCAGCATCACCGCGAACGTACCCAGCAGCGCGATCGGTGCGACCAACGCCGGGATCAGCGTGTAACGCCAGTTCTGCAGGAACAGGTACATCACCGCGAACACCAGCAGCATCGCCTCCAGCAGGGTCTGCACCACCTTCTGGATCGATATCTTCACGAACGGCGCGGTGTCGAATGGAATGCTCGCTTCCACGCCACGCGGCAGCAGCGGCGCCAGCTCAGCCATGCGCTCACGCACCGCCGCAGCGGTACGCACCGCGTTCGCGCCCGGGCGCAGCTGCACGCCGGCGGCGGTGGCTGGATGGCCGTCCTCGCGGGTGCCCCAGGCATAGCTCTGCGCGCCCAGCTCGACGCGGGCGACATCACCCAGCACCACCCGTGAACCGTCGGCGCCGGCACGCAGTACGATCGCCGCGAACTGTTCCGGCGTGGACAACTGGCCGTCGGCACTGAGCGGCACGGTGATGCGCTGGCCTGGAACACCCGGCGAGTCACCAATGCGTCCTGGCGAAATCTCCAGATTCTGCTGCTCGATCGCGGTTGCCACATCGCCCATGGTCAGGCCGTAGCCGGTCAACCGGGTCGGGTCCAGCCACACGCGCATCGCCTGCTCGGCACCGAACAACTGCACGCGGCCGACGCCATCGATACGGCGCAGCTCTTCGATGATGTTGCGCGCCATGAAATCGCCCAGCGCGGCCTCGCTGACGCTGGCATCGGGCGAACGCAGGCCGACCAGCATCAGGAAGCCGGAATCAGCGGCCTCCACGAACAGGCCGTTCTGGCGCACGCTGCGCGGCAGCCGTGGTTCGATCGCCTTGATCCGGTTCTGCACGTCCACCTGCGCCAGCTCCGGATTGGTGCCGGGCTTGAAGGTGGCAGTGATCGACGCTTCGCCGGACGTGTCCACCGACGACTCGAAGTACAGCAGGTGCTTGACGCTGGAAAGCTCGCGCTCGATCAGGCCAACCACGGCATCATTCAGCGTCTGCGGGCTGGCACCCGGGTAGCTGGCATAGATGCTGACGCTGGGCGGGGCGACTGCTGGATAGCGCTCCACCGCCAGCCGCGGGATCGCCAGCACGCCGGCCAGGATGATGAAGATCGCCAGCACCCAGGCGAACACCGGGCGATCGATGAAGAAACGTGCCATGTTGGATTTTCCTGGAGGGACCGGCCCGGAACAGGCTCAGCCCTTGCTGCCGGCCTGTACTGCACCGGCGCTGGCAACCGGCATCTGCCAGTCGCGCGCATCGACCACCACGCCTTCCTGCAGGCGCTCCTGGCCCTCGACCACCACTTTCTCGCCGGCCTTCAGGCCCGTGCGCACCAGCCACTGGCGATCGACACTGCCGTCCACTTCCAGCGTGCGGATCACCGCCTTGCCGTCGGCGCCGATCACCCAGGCATAGGCCTGGCCACCGGCGCTGCGCAGCACCGCCTGCTGTGGCACGGTCAATGCACTGGCGGGCTCGCCACGTGGCACCCTCGCGCGCACGTACATGCCGGGCAGCAGCTGCCGCTGAGGGTTGTCGACCAGGATGCGCAGGATGACATCACCGGTTCGCGCATCGACATTGATGCCGGAGAACAGCAGCTGGCCGCGTTCGGGCAGTGGCTTGCCGCTGGCACCGATGATCGTCACCGGCAGCTCGCCGCCACCGGCGGCACTGCGCTGCAGCGACTCCAGCTGCGCCGCCGGTTGGCGCACATCGACGTAGACCTGGTCGATCTGCTGCACCACTGCCATCGGCTCGGCATCGGCCGCGCCGACCAGCGCACCTTCGGTCACCAGCGCCTGGTCGATACGGCCGGCAATGGGTGCACTGACCGTCGCGTAACGCAGATCGAGCTGGCGACGGGACAGGATCGCGCGCGCTTCGTTCACTGCGGCACGGGCCTGCTCGTATTCGGCGCTGGCGTCGTCGCGATGCTGTTGGCTGACCGCCTGTGCGGCGGCCAGCGCATGCAGGCGCTGCGATTGCACGCGGCTGCGGCCCAGCGCGGCCTCTCTGCGCTGCAGGGCAGCCAGTGCCGAATCGACGTCGGCCCGGAACGCGGCCGGGTCGATCTGGAACAGGGCCTGGCCGGCGCTCACTTCGGCCCCCTGGTCGAACAGTCGGCGCTGCACGATGCCGCCCACCTGCGCACGGATCTGCGCGGTGCGCACGGCGGCCACGCGGCCGGGCAGTTCGTCGTCACGCTGCACCACCTGTGGGCCGACGGTGATCACGCTGACACGCGGTGCGGCTTCGGGAGTGGCTTCGGGGGTGGAGCAGGCCGTCATGGCCAGGGCGAGGGCCGCGATCAACGCGACCGGAGTCCTGAAGGTTCTCATTGCTGTGCACAATGCCGCGCAGGCGGCGGATAGGTTCTGAAGCGCGCAGTGTGCGTGGCAATGATGGGGTTTCGATGGAGGAACTGTGGAGATACGATGGAGGCAAGCACCTTACGGCCCCGCCCCTGCATGCATGCCTCCCCCGCCCTCGCCGCTCTCGTCCTGATCGTCGAGGATGAGGCCGAGATCGCCGATATTCTCAGCGCCTACCTGGAACGCGAAGGACTGCGCACGCTGCGCGCGGCCGATGGCCATAGCGCACTGGACCTGCATCGCAGCGCCCGCCCCGACCTGGTCCTGCTCGATGTACAGCTGCCACGCCTGGATGGCTGGAGCGTGCTGACCCAGCTGCGCCAGCGTGGTGAGACGCCGGTGATCATGCTGACCGCGCTGGACCAGGACCTGGACAAGCTGACAGCACTGCGCATGGGTGCCGACGACTACGTGGTCAAGCCGTTCAACCCGGCCGAGGTGGCGGCACGCGTGCGCGCGGTGCTGCGGCGTACGCTGCGCGCCTCGCGCGTGGATGCCCCCAGCGCGCTGCGCGTCGGCCCGCTGCTGATCGACTCGGCCACCCACGCCGTGCACGTGGAGGGCGAAGGCTACAGTCACGAAGTGCTGCTCACGCTCACCGAGTTCAAGCTGCTGCACTGCATGGCGCTGGCACCGACCCGCATCTTCAGCCGCAGCGAGCTGATGCACGAATGCCTACCGGAAAGCGAAGCGCTGGAGCGCACTGTCGACAGCCATGTCAGCAAGCTGCGCCGCAAGCTGGACGAAGTGGGCATGGTCAATGTTCCGGCCAGTGTGCGCGGCGTCGGCTACCGGTTGATGGCTGACCGCTGATGGCCCGACTGCGCCGTTCCGGGCTCAGCCGCCACATCATCGTCTCGATGTCGCTGATGGTGATCGGCGTCATCGTGATGATGATCCTGTCGTCGTGGCTGCTGTACGCGGTGCTGGTCGAGTTCTTCCCCGGAAGTACCGAAGAGCCGGAAAGCTGGCTGCCGACCGGGCCGGAGCTGGCATGGATGGTGGGCGTGATCCTGACCGGCCTGGCGCTGGCCATCGCCGCCTCGTTCCGCCTCGCCCACCGCATCCTGTCGCCGTTGAATTCGCTGGTGGACAGCGTGCGTGCGCTCGCCAGCGGTGACCTTGGGGCGCGCGCCAGCGTCGAGGAGAATTCGCCGGGCGAAGTGGCAACCCTGGTTGAGGACTTCAATGCGATGGCGCGCCGCCTGCAGCACATGGAGAGCGAGCGCGCGATGTGGCATGCGGCCATCGCACATGAGCTGCGTACTCCGGTGACGATCCTGCGCGGCCGCCTGCAGGGACTGGCCGAGGGCGTGTTCCAGCCGGACGAGTCGCAGTTCCGCAGCCTGCTCGCCCAGGTCGAAGGGCTGTCCCGCCTGATCGAAGATCTGCGCGTGCTGAGCCTGTCCGACAATGCGCGGCTGGACGTGCGTCGCGCACGCACCGACGTGGTGGCCGAGGTGCATTCGGTGATGACGCTGGTCGACCCGCAGTTCCGAGCTGCGGGCTTCGTGCTGGAACTGGAAACCAGCCGCGAGGAACACAACGCGCACTGTGATCCCACGCGCCTGCGCCAGGCGCTGCTGGCGCTGCTGGAAAACGCGCGTCGCTATGCCACCCCAGGCAAGGTGCGGATCGCCGTGCATGACACGCCGGGCCATGTGCAGGTGGCCATCGAGGATGAAGGCCCGGGCATCGATCCCGGACTGCATGCCGACATCTTCACTCCGTTCATGCGCGCCGACGGCTCACGTTCGCGCCAGGGCGGTGGCAGCGGGCTCGGCCTGGCGGTGGTCAAGGCCATCGCCGATGCACATGGTGGCCATGCCTGCTGCACGCCCGGCAGCTGCGGCGGCAGCCGTTTCGTCATCGAACTGCCGCGCCAGTAGCCGGCCCAGCGGCCTGCGTGCGCAGGTATGCCCCCAGCGCGGCCAGATTGGCGTCGATCGCATCCATTTCCTCACGCTGCCGCGGCGGCAACTGCTGGCGAAGCTGCACACGCAATGCCTGCCACGCCGGTACCGCCTGCGCGCTCGCAGTGGTCACGGCCGCAGACAGCAGTACCTGCTCGTCGCCCAGCGGCAACCCATAGCCGCCGTCCTGCAGCAGCGTCCCCGGGCGCAACCACTGCCCACTCTGCGCCAGCAGGCCGCGCAGGCTGCGGGTTTCCGCGCTGTCGGCAGCAGCCAGCAGCTGCCGCTTGAGCACATCGCGTGCCCGCAGCTCGGCACGCCGCTGCGCGGCCTGTTCCAGCAACAGCAGGCCGGCACTGGCGCGCAGATCGCCCTTCAGCAGCCACGCTGCCCGTTGTTCTGCCGGCAGCTTCAACCAGCCGCGCACATCGCGGGCGGGCAGGCTCAGCTGGGTCGCTGCCACTGTGAACAACTGCTGGTAGTGGTCGCGCGCGGAAGCGAAGTAATAGCCCTGTGCCTGCGCAGCGTTGCGGTCAGTGAGTACCCGTTCGTCGAGCATGCCCAGCCGCGCCAGCCGGCGCTTGAGGCCGCGCGGGCTCAGCTGGGCCAGCCCGGCCTCGCCCAGCCGCGGCACTCCGGCCTGCAGCAGCTTGGCGGTCTCCACCGCACAGTTGTTGCTGACGAAGTAATAGCGCCCGTCATAGCTCCAGTGCACCTGGGCGGTGCGCTCGAGCAGGCTGGCGATCTCATCGCGCTGCAGCCGCAATGGCAGCGACTGCAGGCCGCGCAGTTCGACCTTGGTGTACTCGTCCACCACCTGCTGCAGCGGCAGCACGAACAGCCGCGACGGGTAGCCGCCGGTCAAGCCGCGCCAGTTGGATATCTGTACGTCGCCCACGAACGCGCGGAAGGACAGCACGCGATGGTATTCAAGATCCAGCCGGCAGTCCGGCCCCGGTGCACGCCCGGGCCTGCAGATCACCAATCGCAGCATGCTGTGGCCCCAGCGGCTCATCGGCTGTGCGCTGCCTTCGGCGAACAGGTAATCCACGGCGTAGACACGCGCGGGGTCGAGCTGCAGCAGCGATGCCGCCCCCTCTTCCGCTTCGGCCTGCAGCAAGGGCAACGCGGTCGCGCAGTGCGACTGCGGCAGCGATGGCGGCGTTCCGAAATGGGCCTGGTACCACTGCGCCAGTGCCGGGCGCCGGCAGGCGAACTCGCTGTCGAGCACGAAATGCTCGGCGTTCACTGCCAGGTACTCGGCCGGGTCCTTCAGTTCATACGCATCGGGACTGCGGTCACGGAAGTCGTTGTCGCCACGGCCCAGATGCCAGGGCTTGCGCTGCCATCCTGCCAGATCACGCCAGCGCACACTGCGTGACCAGTTCGCCCCCGTACGGTCAGCAACATGGGTCAGTTCGTGTACCAGCGCGCTGCGGCGTGCGCCACGGGCGCCCGGCGCACTGTCGCCCAGCAGACTCCGGCGCAACGCGATACGGCCAGCGAAGGTGCGGCCATGCACATCGGCCGGCAGGTCATCCGTCCAGCGCACCCGTACCTGCGCCGGCAACGCAGCCAGCAGGCCGTCCGGCAATAGTGACTGCGCGTCGGCCAGGGTCTGGCTGGCGAGCCGCTGCTGTGCCGGATCGAGACCGGACGGATCAAGCTGCAGGCGATCAGCTGCAGACGCGACGTGGGCGGTCAGCAGTAGAGCCACGCCAAGCGTGGCGGCGTTCCGTGCAGATGTCATGGAATTGCCGGCCAGCGGCCGGCACTACCCGAAGGCCGGATCAACGCGCCAGCAGTGTGCGGGCCAGTTCCAGGTCGCTCTGCTGCTGCGCGGCGGCGCTCTGCTCACGCAGGTGGGCCAGTGCGGCCTGCAGGCGGGCGCCACGGATCTGGCCGTCGCTGGCAACGAACGCAGCGGCATCATCGCGCGCGGCCAGCACCACCTTGTCGTCACCCGAGCTGCTGCCCGAGGAGCCGGAGGAAGCACCGGTGGCCGAACCGGCCGAGGTGCCGGCGAAGCTGGAAGCAAAGCCGGCCAGCGGCAGGGACAGCAGGGCGAGCAGCAGAAGCGGACGGGTCATCGGTTCGAAGCCGGTTGTGAGGATGCGTGGAGCGTAACGGGTGCGTGAAGGATTTGCCCGGCTCAGGCGTCAAACAGCTTGCCGGGATTCAGCCGCGCTTGGGGATCGAACGCGCGTTTGACCGCCTTCATCAGCGCGATTTCGGCCGGGCCGCGGGTGCTGTCCAGGTAGCCCTTCTTGACCAGGCCGATGCCATGCTCGGCCGAGATGCTGCCATCGAAACGCGCCAGCACCTGCGCCAGCAGCTTGGTGACGTGCTCGCACTGCGCCACGAAATCGGCGTCACTGGTGTCGTCGGGCTTGAGCACGTTGATATGCAGGTTGCCGTCGCCGATGTGGCCGAACCAGACCACGTCGAAGTGCGGGTAGGCTTGCCCGATCAGCGCCTGGGTCTCTGCCAGGAACGCCGGCATCGCCGAGATCCGTACCGAGACGTCGTTCTTGTAGGGTTTGTAGCGCGCCAGCGATTCGGTGATGCCTTCGCGCAGGCGCCACAACTGGGCGGCCTGGGCGTCGCTGGCACTGATCACCCCGTCGCTGACCCAGCCGTTGCCCATGCAGTCCTCGAAGGCCGCCATCGCCGCCGCTTCCTGCGCTTCGTCGTTGGCGGCGAACTCGGTGACCACGTAGTACGGGTGCACCTCGTCGAACGGCGCCTGCGCGCCGTGCGCCAGCACATGTTCCAGCGCGCGGTCGGTGAAGAACTCGAAGGCCTGCAGCTGCAGGCGCGCGCGGAACGCGGCGAACACCTGCATCAGCACTTCGAAGCTGGGTACGGCCAGCAGCATCACGTTGCTGGCCGGCGGCGGATCGGTCAGCTTCACCGTCGCCTCGACGATCACCCCCAACGTACCTTCCGAACCAATCAGCAGCTGGCGGAAGTCATAGCCGCTGGAGTTCTTGATCAGGCCCTTGTTGAGCTCGAGCAGTTCGCCACTGGCGGTGACCACCTTCAGCCCGGCGATCCACTCGCGGGTGTTGCCGTAGCGGATCACGCGGATGCCGCCGGCATTGGTGGCGATGTTGCCGCCGATCGTGCACGAGCCGCGCGCGGCGAAATCCACCGGGTAGATCAGGCCGTGGTCCAGCGCGGCGTTGTGCACGGCTTCCAGCGGCATGCCGGCCTGCACCACCAGGGTGCGGTCGACCGCGTCGTAGGCCAGTGCCTTGTTCATCCTCTCCAGGCTGAGCACCAGCTCGCCGTTGGCCGCCACCGCGCCACCCGAGAGGCCGGTGCGGCCGCCCGACGGCACCACCGCCACGCCCTCGGCGGCAGTCCAGCGCATCACCGCCTGTACCTCCTCGACCGTGGTCGGCAGTGCGATCGCCAGCGGCGCCGGCGTCCAGCGCCGGGTCCAGTCGCGCCCGTAATGCTCCAGGTCGGCCGGGTCGGTCTTCAGCTTCAGGCCGGGACAGGCCTGCTGCAGCGAGGCAATGCGGGAATCGGTCATGACGGTCCAGCGCGGGGCGTGAAGAACGGGCAAGCGTGCCAGCGGCACGCGCCAGCGTCCAGCCCTGCAGACAGGCAGATAGCTACGGATGCAACCAATTGCGCACTGCACCATGAGCGCCGTGATCTGGCATAGTGGTTGGCCCCTGTCCCACTGGCCGTGTTGCCCCATGTCGCCGAAGAAGACCTCGTTCCCCAAGCAGGATATCCGCGTGCTGTTGCTGGAGGGGGTCAGCCCGACCGCCGTGGAGGTGTTCAGCGCCGCAGGCTACAGCCAGATCGAGGCACACACCAAGGCGCTGCCCGAGGACGAGTTGAAGGCGCGCATCGCCGAGGCACATATTGTCGGCATCCGTTCGCGCACCCAGCTCAGCGCCGAGGTGCTGGCCGAGGCGAAGCGCCTGATCGCGGTGGGCTGCTTCTGCATCGGCACCAACCAGGTCGACCTGGATGCGGCCGAACTGGCCGGCATCCCGGTGTTCAATGCGCCCTATTCCAATACCCGCAGCGTGGCCGAGCTGGTGATCGCCGAGGCGATCATGCTGACCCGCGGCATCCCGCAGAAGAACGCCGAATGCCATCGCGGCGGCTGGTCGAAGTCGGCCAGCGGCAGCCATGAAGTGCGTGGCAAGACGCTGGGCATCATCGGTTATGGCCACATCGGCACCCAGGTCGGCGTGCTGGCCGAATCGCTGGGCATGCAGGTGATCTTCCACGACGTGGAAACCAAGCTGGCACTGGGTAATGCCCGTGCAGCGGCCAGCCTGGACGACCTGCTGGCACGCGCCGACATTGTCACCCTGCACGTGCCGGAGACGCCGGCCACGCAGTGGATGATAGGCAGCACCGAGCTGGCGAAGATGCGCAAGGGCGCGCACCTGATCAACGCCGCCCGCGGCACCGTGGTCGACATCGATGCGCTGGACGCTGCGCTGGCCAGCGGCCACGTCGGTGGCGCCGCGCTCGATGTGTTCCCGGTCGAGCCGAAGGGCAACGGCGATATCTTCGAGTCGCCGCTGACCCGCCACGACAACGTCATCCTCACCCCGCACGTGGGCGGCAGCACGCTGGAGGCGCAGGACAACATTGGTGTGGAGGTGGCGGCCAAGCTGGTGCGTTACAGCGACAACGGTAGCACCCTGTCGGCGGTCAACTTCCCGGAAGTGACCCTGCCCGAACACGAAGACAGCCTGCGCCTGCTGCACATCCACCAGAACGTGCCGGGCGTGCTGTCCAAGGTCAACGAGATCTTCTCGCGCCACAACGTCAACATCGACGGCCAGTTCCTGCGCACCGACCCGAAGGTGGGTTACGTGGTGATCGACATCACCGCCAGCGAGGAACAGGCCGCCGCCGTCCGCGACGAACTGGCCGCCATTCCAGGAACGTTGCGTACGCGCATTCTGTATTGAGCAAGGCGTCGCCGGGCATGCCCCGGCGGATTGCTTCCGGCATCGCGCCATCCACGCATGGCGTGGATGGAACACCTCAGAACCTTACGGCGTGGAGGTTCTTGTAAAAGTCCCAATGGATCAGAACCCTGTCTTCCATCGACAGGAACAGCGTATCGACGAAATCCAGCTCCTCGGCATGAGCCAGCCAGCCCTGCAGGCGGCTGCCCAGTGAAGGTACCGCCCCATCCACCTGGACAACCGTCAGCGCAGCCTCGCTTGGCAAGCCAACAGCATCTGCAATGGCGCTCAACTCCTGCGCCAGCCGCTCCCGCCCCACCCCGGGGACCTCCAGGCGTGATGGCACGCGCTCCCAGTCGATGGATGTGATGACTGGCAATGCAGCCTTGATCATCGCAAGGGCAGCATCCTGCTTCGCCTCGCCACACGCATGAGCCGCAACAAACGCGGCACAGCCGTCCGAGAGCATCAACGTGCCAGCCAGCGGCGCGCCATGCGCTGCATGGATTCATCCGATTCGGGGTCGGCCGCGACCTCGGTCACCGGCCGCCAGGCCAGGTCCAGCGATTCCTCGCTGAGCACGAAGGCCTCCCCCCCCAGCGCCCGGATCACGAAACGCACGTCGTAGTGCCAGTGCCCCGGCACGTCCTTGCGCTCCGGAATCCAGTGCTTGTCCAGATCGAAGATGGCCGGGTCTTCCAGCACCAGGCCGCTCAGGCCGGATTCCTCCTCGGCTTCCTTCAGCGCCACCTGCGCCAGATCACGGTCGCCGTCGGCGTGACCGCCCAGCTGCAGCCAGCGCTGCAGCTTTCGGTGATGGGTGAGCAGCAGGCGCTGGCCGTCGGCACTGACCAGCCAGCAGCTGGCGGTGAAATGCCCGGCCAGCCGTTCGCGACGGAACGGATCTTCTGGATCGTCCAGCAATGTGCCGAATTCGGCAGCCAGTGCGTCGTGGGAGGGCTCGCGGCGGGCATAGTCCCGCAACAGGCCGCGCAGGCGATCGTCAAGCACGGCAAGGGTTTTGGCGGTCTGGCGCATGAATGGGGGCGGTTCGGAAAAATACTGCTCATTATCGCCGTTCATTGTTGCGATTGCGCTTGTGCGTTGGCTTCAGCTTTGGCTAAGGTACAGCGGGCCGTTCGCACGGCCTTCACCATTCAAGGTTGCCGGCAACGTATCGGCGGCCCACCCCATCCGATCATTAGGAAGTACTGCATGCTGAAAGCTCTGTTGAGGGTCAAGCCGGTCCAGCCGGCCGGGCACGTCGATGCCGGCGAACCCATCGAAGGCAGCCTGGACGGCGAAGCCACGTTGAAACGGACCCTCACGGCTAAACACCTCATCCTGCTTGGCGTGGGTGCGGTGATCGGCGCTGGTATCTTCGTGCTGACCGGCCAGGCCGCGGCCAACCACGCCGGCCCGGCGGTGATGCTGTCCTTCGTGCTGGCCGGTTTCGCCTGTGCCCTGGCGGGCCTGTGCTACGCCGAGTTCGCGGCGATGATGCCGGTCTCCGGCAGTGCCTACTCCTACTCCTACGCCACCCTCGGCGAGGGCATGGCCTGGTTCATCGGCTGGTGCCTGGTGCTGGAGTACCTGTTCGCCTCGGCGTCGGTCGCGGTGGGTTGGTCGGCCTACCTGATCAGCTTCATCACCACCACGCTGCACATGCCCTTCCCGGACCTGCTCAGCGCCGCGCCCATCGCCTGGACCGGCAGCGAGTTCGTCTCTTCCGGCAAGCTGTTCAACCTGCCGGCGGTGCTGATCGTGGCGGCGGTGTCCGGCCTGCTGTACGTGGGCGTGACCCAGTCGGCGTTCGTCAACGCCATCATCGTGGCGATCAAGGTCACCGTCATCTGCCTGTTCATCGGCATCGGCGCGGCCCACATCGATCCGGCCAACTGGCAGCCCTTCATTCCGGAAAACACCGGCGTGCCGGGTGAGTTCGGCTGGAGCGGCATCTTCCGCGCGGCCACCATCGTGTTCTTCGCCTACATCGGCTTCGACGCGGTTTCCACCGCCGCCGGCGAAACCAAGGACCCGCAGCGCAACATGCCGATCGGCCTGCTCGGCTCGCTGGCCGTGTGCACCATCGTCTATATCATCGTCTGCGCGGTGCTGACCGGCATGATGCCGTACCACCTGCTGGGCACCGACAAGCCGGTGGCGACCGCGCTGGAGCCCTACCCGACCCTGTCCTGGCTGAAGACCCTGGTCGAGATCGGCGCCATCGCCGGCCTGTCCTCGGTGGTGCTGGTGATGATGATGGGCCAGACCCGCATCGCCTACACCATTTCCCGCGACGGCCTGCTGCCGAAGTTCTTCGGCAAGGTCCACGCTCGTTTCCGCACCCCCTATTGGGCCACGATCGTGGTCGGGGTGATCGCCGCCGCACTGGCCGGCCTGGTGCCGCTGAACGTGCTGGGCGAACTGGTGTCGATGGGCACCCTGTTGGCCTTCGCCACGGTCTGCATCGGCGTGCTGGTGCTGCGCTATACCAAGCCGGAGATCCACCGCCCGTTCCGCGTGCCGGCGGTGTGGATCATCTGCCCGCTTGGCGCTGCGGCCTGCCTGTTCCTGTTCTGGCAAGCGTTCGTGGTGCACTGGCACCTGTTCGTCGGCTGGACCGTGCTGGGCATGCTGATCTATCTCGGCTATGGCATGCGCAACAGCAAGCTGGCCAAGTCACCCTGATCCGCCTACGGGCCGGCCCTGTGCCGGCCCGTCCGTTTTCCCCGCGCGCCAGACACGGCGCGCTTCGACAAGACCACCAGACATGTTCAAGCAACTGTGGGCCACCAAGCACCCGCATGCCGCCCATGAAGACGCCAACGGCCTGAGCCTGCGCCGCCATCTCGGTCCCTGGGGGCTGACCGCCCTCGGCATCGGCGCCGTGATCGGCGGCGGCATCTTCGTCATCACCGGCCAGGCCGCCGCCAACCACGCCGGCCCCGCGATCATGCTGTCGTTCGTGCTGGCCGCCATCTGCTGCGCCTTCTGCGCGCTGGCCTACGCCGAGTTCGCCTCGATGGTGCCGGTCTCCGGCAGCGCCTATACCTATACCTATGCCACCTTCGGCGAACTGTCGGCCTGGTTCATCGGCTGGATGCTGGTGCTTGAGTACGGCGTCTCTGCGTCGGCGGTGGCGGTCAGCTGGACCGGCTATTTCCTCAGCCTGCTCAGCCAGTTCGACATCCATCTGCCAGCCGCGCTGGTCAGTGCGCCACTGGACGCACAGCTGCGCCCCACCGGCGCGATCGCCAACCTGCCGGCCGCTGCGCTGGTACTGCTGCTGACCTGGCTGTGCTACGTCGGCATCAGCAAGTCATCGGCGATGAACATGGCGATGGTCGTGCTGAAGACCGGCCTGATCCTGCTGGTCATCGTGGTCGGCTGGAAGTATGTGGACACCAGCAACTGGACCCCGTTCATTCCCGCCAACGAAGGCCCCGGCAAGTACGGCATGGAAGGCGTACTGCGCGGCGCGGCGATGGTGTTCTTCGCCTACATCGGCTTCGAGGCGGTATCGGTGGCGGCGCAGGAATCGAAGAATCCGCAGCGCGACATGCCGATCGGCATGATGCTGTCGCTGGTGGTCTGCACCGTTCTGTACATCGCGATGGCCGCGGTGATGACCGGCCTGGTGCCGTTCCAGCTGCTGGGCACCGACGAACCGGTGGTGACCGCGGTGGCCGCGCATCCGCAGCTGGGTTGGCTGCGCTGGGTGGTCGAGGTCGGCGCGCTGGTCGGCCTGTCCTCGGTGGTACTGGTGATGATCATCGGCCAGCCGCGCATCTTCATGATCATGGGGCGCGACGGCCTGCTGCCGCCGGTGTTCACCAGGATCCATCCGAAGTACCGCACCCCGCACATCAACACGGTGATCACCGGCATCGGCATCGCGCTGCTGGCGGCGCTGTTCCCACTGGACATCCTTGGCGAGCTGACCTCAATGGGCACGCTGATCGCGTTCGCGGCGGTGTGTGCCGGCGTGCTGATCCTGCGCCGCACCCAGCCGGACCTGCCGCGCCCGTTCCGCATGCCGATGGCCTGGCTGATCTGCAGCCTGGGCGTGCTCAGCTGCCTGGCGCTGCTGTCGGCGATGACGATGCACAACTGGATGCTGATGGGCGTCTGGACCTTCGTCGGTTTCGTGATCTATTTCTGCTACGGCTTCAGGCACAGCCGCCTGCGGGGTAAGTGAGGTTTTCTGCATTGCAGGGCCTGCGGCCCTGCACCCGCAGCCGGAGCAACGGCAAGAGCGGGACTGTGGGTTTGGCGGGGAGGCATGGGTTCGCGGGGGACGCCGCAAGTACGTCCATGTAGGCTTGGCAGCCGCATCCATGCGGCTGACACTCCCGCGAACCCATGCCTCCCCGCCCCTGACAGTCTCCCGGCGCGTCCGGTAGATCCACGCCATGCGTGGATGAAGCGCTCCCGGAAACGAATGTATCGGGACGAATCTTCTGTAGAGCCGAGCCATGCTCGGCTGCGAGCAAGCGTAGCGCCGCGACCCGCTTTTCGCTCTTCCTTCTTCACTCCGTGGCCGGCCGCACGCCGGAACCTGTCCGAGGCGGGGCGGGTGGGCCGTGCAGGGGCGTGAGCCGCATGGATGCGGCGACCGAGCTTACAGGGACGTACTTGCAGCGTCCCCTGCACGGCCCACCCGCCCCGCCAACCCCATGAACCGCTCTACACGACCCGCCACGAGGGGCTCAGCCGTTGGCCGAATCCAGTAAAATCGTCGGCATGAACGCCCCCACCTTCCCCTACGACACCGCGCGCCTGAGCGAACTGGCCCAGCTGCTGATCGACAACATCCGCGAACTGGCCCACGCCGGCTGGACCCCGGCCACCAGCAGCAACTTCTCCCACCGCCTGGACGACCGCCACGCGGCGATCACCGTCTCGGGCAAGGACAAGGGCCGCCTGATCGAGGATGACATCATGGTGGTGGACTTCGACGGCCAGGCCGTGGGCCGTCCGTTGGGCCCGTCCGCCGAGACCCTGCTGCACACCCAGCTGTACCGCCGCTTCCCGGAGGTCGGCTGCGTGCTGCATACGCATTCGCCGGTGCAGACCATCGCCTCGCGCCTGTATGCGCCGCAGGGCCACATCCGCCTGGAGGGTTACGAGCTGCTGAAGGCCTTCGCCGGCAACAGCACCCACGAGATGGCCATCGACGTGCCGGTGTTCGCCAATACCCAGGACATGAACGTGCTTTCGCAGCAGGTCGATGACCTGCTCGACCGGCAGAACCTGTGGGGCTACCTGATCGACGGCCATGGGCTGTACGCCTGGGGCCGCGATATGGCCGAAGCACGCCGCCACCTGGAAGCGTTCGAATTCCTGTTCCACTGCGAACTGGAACTGCGCAAGCTGCGCAGCTGAACCGGCGCGCAGGTGCAGATGCCGATCCGGAATCTGCGCCCCGCCCCCACCCTGCTACCCTGTCTTCCCCCGAGACGTTCAAGCTGCCGCCATGAGCCGACTGCGCATCTACGACGACACCCGCCCCGAATCGCCGCTGCTGGACACCCAGGACGGCGCGGTCATCGCTGCCGAACTGCAGAAGATCGGCGTCACCTTCGAGCGCTGGCAGGCCACCGCGCCAGTCGCGCCGGGCGCCAGCCAGGAGGAAGTGTTCGCCGCCTACCGTGCGGACATCGACCGCCTGGTCGCCGAGCGCGGCTTCAAGAGCGTGGACGTGGCCTCGATCGCCCCGGACAACCCGAATCGCGCCGAGCTGCGCAAGAAGTTCCTCGACGAGCACTTCCACAAGGAAGACGAAGTGCGCTTCTTCGTTGCTGGCTCGGGCCTGTTCACCCTGCACGTGGGTGACAAGGTCTATGAGATCGAATGCGTGAAGGACGACCTGATCGCCGTGCCCGATGGCACCACCCACTGGTTCGACATGGGCGAGGAACCCAGCTTCGTGGCGATCCGCTTCTTCACCGAGCCGGACGGCTGGGTCGGTCACTTCACCGGCACCGACATCGCGCAGAAGTTCCCTCGTTACGTACCCACCCAGGCGTCCTGATCCATGCAAGCCCGCGTCATCCTGACCGACATCGAAGGCACCACCAGCAGCATCTCGTTCGTCAAGAACGTGCTGTTCCCCTATGCGCGCAAGGCGTTGCCCGCGTTTGTCGCCGAGCATGGCCAGCAGCCGGACGTCCGCCGCTGGCTGGATGCGGTGGCTATCGAGATCGGCGGTGCCTGCCAGGACAGCCTCGTGGCCGAGACGCTGCAGGGCTGGATCGACCAGGACCGCAAGCACACCGCACTGAAGGCGCTGCAGGGACTGATCTGGGACGAAGGCTACCGCCGTGGCGACTACACCGCGCACTTCTACCCGGAAGTAGCGCCGGTGCTGAAGGGCTGGCACGCTTCCGGCCTGCCGCTGTACGTGTACTCCTCCGGCTCGGTGCCGGCGCAGAAGCTGTTCTTCGGTTTCAGCGACGCCGGCGACCTCAGCCCGCTGGTGTCGGGCTGGTTCGATACCGAAGTCGGCGGCAAGCGCGAGGCCGACAGCTACCGCCGCATCGTGCAGGCCATCGGCGTACCGGCCGGCGAGATCCTGTTCCTGTCCGATGTGGTGGAAGAACTGGATGCCGCCCGCGAAGCCGGGTTGCAGACCCGCCTGATCGATCGCCTGGATGATTACCCGATGCCGCGTACCGGCCAGGCCGCCAACGGCCATGAACGGGTCGAGAATTTCCAGCAGATCCAGCTGTAAAGCGCCGGGTAGATGCCAACCTTGGTTGGCATGTTCCGGGTGTGCCAACCAAGGTTGGCACCTACCAAAGCGGGATACCCCTCAACGGTCGTTGAGGGTCTTCACCTGCAGCGCTTCGCGCAGGGTAGCCAGATCCGCCGGGCCGCGCACCGCGATATCGCGGGTTTCACCCGGCAGCAGGTCCAGCAGGTTGTCTTCGACCTGCACATCCAGCGCGCCGAAGTCGATCCACGCCGCGCGCACATACGCCGCGCTTTCCAGCCGCAGACGATAGTGCTCCCCTTCGATGGACAACGTGGCCTTGAGTTTCTGCCGCAGCAACACCTGGCCCTTGGCTTCAACGAAACCGACCACCTGCCGCGCACTCACGTTGCCGTCCTGCAGCAACTCGAACACCGCCACCGTACGCATCGGGTCGGCACCGGCCAGCAGCTCCGCATCGCTGAAATCGCCCATCGGGGTGACACCCGCCGCCGCCAACGTCACCGTTTCCTCGCGACGACGCAGCACCTTCCCCTCCACGTCCATCACCCGCAGACGCCAGCGCGCATCCAGTGCGGCACCGTCGTTGATCAGGCGCACCCGCGTGCTGCCCTCGTCGCGCAGCGCTGCCACCGTCACTGGCGCGAAGAAACGCCGCGCGGCGAAGTGCAGCGCCTTCCAGCGGCCGAAATAGTCCACGCTGGACCACGAGGCGCCGGGCCAGACATCGTTGAGCTGCCAGTACAGCGAACCCATCGTGTATGGCCGCGAGGCGCGATGATGCAGCGCCGCCAGTGCGATGCCATCGGCCTGCATCACCTGGCTGAGGTAGACGAAGTCCTCGAAGTCCTTCGGCGTGCCGTAGCCCAGTTCGATGTAGTGCAGCAGGCGGCTGTTGCCCTCGCCCGCCATGAATTTCTGGTGAGCGCGGATCACCGGGCTGTCGATGCGCTGTTCGGCGCGGGTGGCGATCTGGTCCACCGTCGCCACCGACGGCCACGCTTGCAGCCCGTACTCGGACATGAAGCGCGGCGTCTCACGCAGGTAGGCCTGCACCGGCAGCGCCGGATTGCCCCAGACCTGCCAGTAGTGCTTGTCGCCACGCGTTGAATCGTTGGCCTTCTCGTCAAGGTCGTTGCTGGGCGAGCTGGACCAGTACGGCACGCCCAGCCCCTCCTCGCCCACAACCTGGCGCAGGTCGTTGCCGAACAGGTCGACGTAGCCCTGCCAGACCTTCGCCGCAAATCCCGGGTCGGCCGCCTTCAGGTCGCGGCCGTGGCCCCAGTCCTTCCAGGCGGTTTCTTCCTCGTTGTTGCCACACCACAGCACGATGCTGGGGTGATGGCGCAGACGACGTACGTTGTCGCGTGCTTCGGCCACCACGTTGGCACGAAACGCCGGATCGTAGCCCGGCTGCATGCCGCCGCCGAACATGAAGTCCTGCCACACCAGCAGGCCCAGTTCGTCGGCGATGTCGAAGAACGCGTCCTCCTCGTAGTAGCCGCCGCCCCAGTTGCGCAGCATGTTCATGTTGGCGTCGCGCGCGGCCGTCAGCACCTGGCGCAGGCGTGCGGTATCGACGCGCGCGGGGAAGGCATCGAACGGAATGACGTTGGCGCCCTTGGCGAAGATCTCCACGCCGTTGATGACGAAAGCGAAGCCCTGCCCGCCCTTGCCGTCTTCCTCGCGGCGCAGTTCAACCGTGCGCAGGCCGATGCGCTGCTCGCGCACCAGCTCCGGCGCGCCACCTTGGTCCAGGCGGGCCCGCACCGTGTAGCGGTCCTGCGCGCCGTGGCCGACTGGCCACCAGCGCCGCGGATCGGCCAGTTCAACCGGAACCTCGATGCTGTTCTGGCCGGGCTTCAGCAGCACCGTGCGCTGCACCTGGGCCACGTTGCGGCCCTGCGGATCGCGCACATCCACAGTCACCACGGCCGAGCCCGCCGCCGCGCCCTGCTCCACCTGCAGCAGCACGGCCAGCTTCGCCTGCTCCGCGCTCAATGCATCCGTGCGCACCGCAAGATCGGTCAGGCGGTGCGCGTCCCAAGCCTGCAGATCGATTCCGCGCCAGACGCCGGCGGTGACATAGCGCGGACCCCAGTCCCAGCCGAAGTGGTAGGCCGGCTTGCGCGCGAAGTTGCCGACCATCGCGTCCTTCGGCTCATCGCCATACGGCGACGGGTAGTTGCCAGCGATCTTGTGCGGCATTGCCTGCACGCCCGGCAGCAGGGTGCGGATCGGCGAACGGAACACGATCTGCAGTTCATTGTTGCTCGCACGGAGGCGGCCTTCGACCCGGGCACGCCACGTGCGGTGTGCGTTGTCCGCGCGCAGCAGCGGCTTTCCGTTGAGGCTGACTTCGGCATAAGTGTCCAGCCCGTCGAAGCGCAGTTCGGCATTGGGCTTGGCCAGCATCGCCGCATCCACGTCGAAGCGGGCGCGGTACTCCCAGGCGGCCAGGCCGATCCATTGCAGTTCGGCCTCTGGTGCGCCGACATACGGATCACGGATCAGTTCGTGAGCCAGCAGGTCGGTATGCACGCTGCCCGGCACCGTCGCCGCCCGCCATTGCTGCAGACCTGGGTGAGCGGCGCCCTGCGCGTCGCCGGGCAGCATACGGAACTCCCACTGTGCCTGCAGCGGCGCGGCAGCGACCGGGAAGGCGGACGCCGCGATCAGCAGCAGGAGCAGGCGGACAACGAGGGGAAGGCGATGCACGGGATGCTCCTGTTATTCCGCCGGGCATGGTCCGGCGCTACCTGCAAGTCCAGTTCACGGCAGTGCCGGGCCATGCCCGGCGCGCCAACCTCAACGCACCACGTTCAACACTTCGTAGCACGCACCCATGGTGTGGTAATCCACCTTGCCGGCCGGGCTCTTCTCGTCGCTGTACTTGCGATTGTCGGCATCGAGGATGCGGAACCAGGCGCCGTACCGGTGATCGACGAAGTGTTCCCACGAATACGCCCAGATACGCTCGTACCACTGCCAATAGCGGTCATCGCCGGTACGCTTGGCCATCAGTGCGGCGGTCGCAAGCGTCTCCGCCTGCACCCAGAAATACTTGTCGTCGTCGCAGACGAAACTGTCGCCACCGATCGGGGCGCCATCCATGCCCGGCTGCCGGCGCGACTCCGGCGCGAAACCGTAGTACAGGCCACCCCGCGCCTCGTCCCAGCTGCGCGCCACGGCCACGTCGAACAGGTGCTGCGCGGTCGGCACCAGCCAGTCGACCTGCACATGGCGGTCCAGGATCAACAACAGCTTGGCCCATTCGGTCTGGTGGCCGGGCTGGAAGCCCCATGGGCGGAACAGGTGCTTGGGGTCGTCCAGGTTGTAGTCCCAGTCGATCTCCCAGTTGGAATCGTAGTGCTCCCACACCAGGCCACCGGCCTTGGCGGCCTGGCGACGGGTCATGTTGTCGGCCAGCTGCAGCGCGCGCTCCACATAGCGCTGTTCGCCGCTGGCCTCGAAGGCGGCCAGCATCGCCTCGCACATGTGCATGTTGGCGTTCTGGCCACGGTAGCCGGTGAAATTCCACTGCCCATCGGCTTCGTCCTTGTAGAGGCCGTGCTGGGGCTCCCAGAAGCGCGCCTCCAGCAGCTGCCAGGTCTCGTCCATCCATGCGCGGGCCTGTTCGAGACCGATCTTCAGTGCGCAGCTGTAGGCCAACAGCACGAACGCCACGCCGTAGCAGTGGTTCATGTCGTCCTCGACCTTGCCGTCGCGCAGGGTCCAGGCGTAACCGCCGGTGGCCGGGTTGCGGTGCACCTCACGCAGGTAGCGCACGCCGTGCTCGACCGCCTCTCGGTACTCGGCGTTGCCGAATTCGCGGTAGGCCATCGCGTAGTTGAAGACGAAACGCGTGCTGCTCACCAGATGGCGATGGTTGGCGTCGTAGATGCTGCCGTCGTCACGGAAGTAGTGGAAGAAGCCACCGTTCGGATCGATGCAGCGCGGATGGTAGAACGCCATCGTGTCGGCGATATGCGCGCGCAGGAACGCGGGCGAACGGAAGTCGGGGGAGGTGCTCATGCGGTAATGTCCTGGGCCTGCAGCAGCTGCTGCACTTCATCGAGCGAGGGCATCGCGGCGAACGCGCCCTTGCGGGTAACAGCCAGCGCACCGACCGCGGCGCCGAAGCGCAGCGTGGCGGTGATCGCCTCCGGGTCCTGGCAGAAGGCGGCAAAACCGGCACCGGCGCCGCCGCGCTCCAGCAGCCCAACCAGAACGCCACCGACGAAAGCATCGCCAGCCGCCGTGGTATCGACGGTAGCCACGCGGAAGCTGGTGACCGTGCCGTGGTTGTCGCGCGTGTACCAGTGCAGCGTGGCCGCACCGTCGGTGACGATCACCCAGCGCGCGCGCGCAGCGAGCAGGCGCCGCAGTACCGCAGCCTCGCCATCGGCACCCAGCGGCGCGGCCAGGTAGTCCAGCTCCTCGCGCGACAGCTTGACCAGGTCGGCGCGTTCCAGCGCCTGCCACAGGCGCGGTGTCGGGTCCTCGTTCGCCGGCCACAGCGCCGGACGCAGATTGAGGTCGAGGCTGACCACCGCACCAGCCGCACGCGCGCGATCCATGCCGGCGAAGGTCGCCTCGGCGATCGCCGCTTCGGTCAGGCTGTTGGAACAGACATGGAAGCACTGTGCGCTGTCGAAGCACGCCGCCTGGAAGTCGCTGTCACGAAACAGCAGGTCGGCTGCCGGCGGGCGATAGAAGCTGAAGCTGCGCTCGCCGCTGGCATCCAGTGCGACGAAGGCCAGTGCGGTCTTGGCCGCATCGGTACGCACGATGTAATCCGTGCCCACGCCGTGCTCGACCAGGCTGTCGGCCAGGAAGTCGCCGAACATGTCGCGGCCCAGCGTGCCGACGAACTGCGTCTTCGCACCCAACCGGGCGGCCGCAACGGCAACGTTGGCCGGTGCGCCACCCGCGTACTGCAGGAAGGCGCGCGGCGTGTCGGCCGAGGCCGGCGGCTGCGCTAGTAGATCGATCAAAATTTCGCCGAAGCAAACGATGGCACCCATTCCGGACTCAGCCTCCCTGCGTTGCGGAGGCCGGCGTACGCGCGCCGACCAGTCCGTAGAAAATGATGTAGCCGTAGCACAGCAGCGGCAGGATGAAGCTGGCCTGCACACCGATGTGGTCGGCCAGGACGCCCTGCAGGTACGGCACCACGGCACCGCCGACGATGGCCATGATCAGCAGGCTGGAGCCCTTGTTGGTCAGCGGCCCCAGGCGCTCGATGCTCAGCGCGAAGATGGTCGGGAACATGATCGAGTTGAACAGGCCGATCGCCACCACCGAGTACAGCGCGATGTTGCCGGAGCTCAGCATGGTCGTGACCAGCAGCGCCACGTTGACCAGCGCGAAGATCGCCAGCAGGCGGCTGGGCGAGAAGCGCGCCAGCAGCGCGGAGCCCGCGAAGCGGCCGATCATCGCCATCGTCCAGTAGGCCGACACGTAGTGCGTGGCTTCCTGTTCGCTGAAGCCACCGATGTTGGGCATCGACAGGTAGTTGACCAGGAAGCTGCCAATCGACACCTCAGCGCCGACGTAGAAGAAGATGCCCAGCACGCCCAGCAGCAGGTGGCGCTTGCGCAGCGCATCCAGGTAGCTGTGGTGGTGGCCCTGGTCGGCCTGCTCGGTGGCGTCGCTCAGCGCCGGCAGGCGGAACAGGAACACGAACAGCGCCAACAGCACCAGCGCCACGGCCAGGCCCACGTACGGTCCCTGCACGGCCTGCGCCTCGGCGGCACGGTAGGCCAGCTGCTCGGCGGCCGGCAGCGCCGCGATGTCGTCAGCGCTCTTGACCGTGTTGGACAGGATCAGCATGCCGCCGAAGATCGGGGCGATGGCCGTGCCCAGCGAGTTCAGCGCCTGCGCCAGGGTCAGGCGGCTGGAACTGGTCTGTTCCGGGCCCAGCAGCGCGACGTACGGGTTGGCGGCGACCTGCAGCACGGTAATGCCCGTGGCCAGTACGAACAACGCGCCGAGGAAGGCGCCGTACACGCGCAGCTCGGCCGCCGGCCAGAAGCCCAGCGCGCCAATGCCGGCAATCACCAGTCCAGCCACGATGCCCTTCTTGTAGCCCAGCGCCGCCACTAGCCGGCCCGCCGGCAGCGACATCAGGAAGTAAGTGCCGAAGAAGGTGAACTGCACCAGCATCGCCTTGGCGTAGTTCAGTTCGAACACCGCCTTCAGGTGCGGGATCAGGATGTCATTGAGGCAGGTCAGGAAGCCCCACATGAAGAAGATCGTGGTGACGACAGCCAACGCCTTGCCGTTGGTGACGGCGGGTGCGTTGCCCGAAGAACCCGATGGACGGGGCGTTGCGGAAATCGGCATGCGGTACGCGCCTCGATGCGCGGAAGGTCGTTGTTGCGTGGAAGGGGTATGCAGAAGGAATCAGTTCGGTCGTGCGGCACTGCTTTCGCGGATGCGCAACTGCACCGGCGCAACCGTGCGCCGTGGCGGCGCGTCCGGTTCGTCCAGTCGCTGCAGCAGCAGCGCGGCAGCCTGGCGGCCACGCTCGCGCGGGTCGGCGGTGAGCGTGGTCAACGGCGGAACCGCGACCGACGCCTCGGAAATATCGTCGAAGCCTGTCACGGCAAAATCACCGCCCGGACGGATACCGCGCGAGTTCAAGCCCAGCATCAGGCCAAGCGCGACGGTGTCGTTGTAGCAGACCGCCGCACTTGGGCGATGGCCATTGGCGAACAGCTCATCGGTGCGCGCTGCCGCTTCCAAGCGATTCGGGGCCGATTCGATCATCCAGCCCGGCGGCAGCGACAGGCCGGCCTCGGCCAGCGCCTGCTGGAAACCCGCGCGGCGCTGGTGGCAGGAACTGGATGCGGCGTGGCCCCCGAAGAAGGCGATCTGGCGATGGCCGCGCTCGATCAGGTGGCGCGTGGCCAGATAGGCGCCGTGCTGGTTGTCCAGGGTCAGGAAGTCCCAGTCGGCCCCGGCCAGTTCGCGGTTGAACAGCAGCACGTTGGCATTGGCACCCAGTGCCTGCCGCAGCTGTGCGGTATCGCTGCCCTCGGCCGGCGACAGGATCAGGCCGGCCGGGGTGTGCTCCATCAGCGTGGACAGCACCGCCTGCTGCCGCTCCGGCGATTCACCCGTGCTGCCGAGCAGGGTCACGTAGCCACGCCCGCCCAACGCCTCGTCCACGCCCGATGCGAACTCGGCGAAGAACGGGTTGGAGAGATCGTTGATCACCAGCGCGATGCTCGACGAGGTACGACGGCGCAGGTTGGCCGCCGCGCGGTTGTAGACGTAACGCTGGCGGCGCAGTTCGGCCTCGACCTTGGCCCGGGTATCGACGTTGACCAGCGGGCTGCCACGCAGCACCAGCGACACGGTTGCCCGTGACACGCCGATCGCGCGCGCGATGTCGGTCACCGTCACCGCCTTGCCGGCGCGCTTGCTGGGACTGTTGCCGTTGTCGTTCATCGTCTTCCCGGACTCCGCTGGAGGCTCAAGCCTAATGGATCAGGGCCGTGTCGTGCCGTGCCGTTCGCTGGGTCAACGCGAACGGCACAGTCCGGCTCAGCGCAGCTGGCTGCCCGGTGCCGCGCACCAGGACACCGGCAGGTCCTTCACCGCCGTGCCCCAGCCCTGCTCCGGCGCCTTCGCGTCGAGTGCGAACTGCAGGCGCGGGCCCTGCTGCAGGCGGTCCCAGTCCAGCCACACCGGTGCATGCGGCTGGCCGTCGACCCGCACACCCTGCACGTACTGCAGGCGGCGGCCATCGGCACCCGGCGCGTCGATGCGCAGGGTCCGGCCATTGCCCATGTCCACGTCGACCTTGCTGAAGCGCGGCGTGTGCAGCAGGAACTGGCCGCTGCCCGGCACCGCCGGGTACACGCCGATGGCGCTGAACAGGTACCAGGCCGACATCGTGCCGAGGTCATCGTTGCCGGTCACGCCATTGGGGGCATTGGTGAACAACTGCTGCGCGGCACGCACCACGGCCGCGGTCTTCCACGGCTGGCCGATCAGCGTGTACAGCCACGGCGAGTGCAGGTCCGGCTCGTTGTTCGGGTTGTAACGGAACTGGTTGTAGTAGCTGTACGGCCCGACCACCCACGCCTTGCGGGCGGCATTGAGCGGATCGGCCTGCAGCGCGTCCATCGCGAAGAACGCATCCAGGCGGCGACCGGCCTGTTCGCGGCCGTCCATCGCTTCGACCAGGCCCGGCACGTCCTGCTGCGCCAGCCACTGGTACTGCCACGCCGTGCCCTCATGGAAACCGTGGTGCGAACGCGGACTGTAGTGGCCATCGGCCGGCGTGTACCACTGGCCATCCTCGGTGCGCGGGCGCGGGAAGCCGGTGAAACCCGTCTCGGCATCGCGCACCTGCGGGTCCCACACCTTGCGCCAGTTGCGGCCACGCTCACGGAGTGTCGCCGCATCCTGCGCATGGCCCAGGCCATCGGCCATCTGCGAGAGCGCGCAGTCGGCCAGCGCATATTCCAGCGTGGCCGAACCACCATGGTGCGGATCGACATCCATGCCCTTGGACGGGAACGCGCGGTCGTAGGCCACATAGCCCTTGTCCAGGTAGGTCGGGTTGCCGGAGCGTCCGGCCATGCGCGAGTTCAGTGGTGGCGTGCCGAAGGCATTGCGGCGCAGTGCATCCCAGGCTTGCGATTCACGGCCCTTGAGCGCGCCGAAGCGCCACAGGTCGACCATGAACGGCGTGACCGGATCGCCGGTCATGATGTTGGTCTCGAAGTTGGCATAACCCCAGCGCGGCAGCCAACCGACCTGTTCGTCGATCGCCAGCAGGGTACGGCCGATGTCGCGCGCCACGTCCGGGCGGGTCAGCGCCAGCCACTGGTTCTGCGCGCGGTAGGTATCCCACAGCGAGAAGTACTCGTAATAGGTCCAGCCATCAGCGCTGTGGATACCGTCGTCATAACCACGGTAGCGGCCGTCGGCGTCGTTGCCGGTCATCGGCTGCAGCAGCGCGTGATAGACCGCGCTGTAGAACACGGTGCGGTCATCGGCGGTGCCGCCCTGCACGCGCACCCGGCCCAACTGCTCACGCCAGGCCTGCTGGGACAGCGCGCGCATGCGGTCGAAGCCGAGCAGCGCCCCACCCTGCATGCCCTCCGCGCGCAGGTTGGTGCGCGCGCCTTCGGCATCCACATGCGAGATCGCGCTGACCGCTGTCACCGACTGGCCCTTGGCCAGGTCGAAGCTGAGCCAGGCACCGTTCGGCTTCTGCTCGCCTTCCATGCTGTGGCGCGCGCCCGGCAGGCCACCGCCCTCGCCCCAGGTGCCATGCGCCTTGAACGGACGGTCGAACTCGATGCGGAACCAAGTGGTGTACTGATGGCCGCCGCAGAAACTCTTGGTGACCAGCTTGCCCTCGACCACGCGGTCGCCGACCACATCGACCACGCTGCCGATCACCGAATGGCGCTCGTTGGCCTGGCCGACGTTGACGAGGACGTGGCCATCGCCGCTGCGCTGGCTGAAGGTGTAGCGCTCGGCCGCGGCACGGGTACGCGCGGTCGCCTCGGCATCGATGCCACCGTAGCTGGTCAGGCGCACCTTGTAGTAGCCGGCCTGGCCGACCTCGCCATCGTGGGTGAAAGCCGACGCATAAGCCTTGTGGTCGAACTGCTTGGCATTGCCGGTATCGAAATCGCCACCCGGACCGATCGAGCCGGTCACCGGCAGCACCGACAACTGCCCGCCCTGTTCCCAGCAACCCGCGCCGGACAGGAAGGAGTGGCCGAACCCGCGGATCTTCTCGTCGTCATAGCGCCAGCCCGAGTAGTGGCTGCCGATCGGACTGACCTGGATCAGGCCGAACGGTGCCGACGCACCCGGGAACGTGTTGCCGTCGTCCTTGCTGCCGATGAAGGTGTTGACCTCGCGCTCCAGCGCTGCCGGGGCAGCCTGCAGCAGCACCGGCACTGACGACAGCGCGAGCAGGCAGGCCAGGCGCACCAGCGGGCGCGAGGACAATGGGACGGCGGGAGCGGACGGCACTGGGCGCATGTCGGATTCCTGTAGTCGATGACGCGGAGGCAGACGGCCGGGGGCGTTCGGCACCGTTCCGCTGAGCCCTGCCCTGACCTGCAGAGAGCTCCCCCTGGAATGACGCCCGACCCACCAGACCGTGAATTTAGATCGATTCAAGTAGAGCATGCAGGTTCAGCCGAATGCATTCTGCGGCGCAGCATGAGAGGGGGTGTTCGGCAGGGCTGCGCCCTGCACGTGCTACGAGCTGGAGCAACAGCAACAGCAACAGCAACAGCAACAGCAGAAGCCAGTTTCCTGCGGGGAGTCGGGGTGGGTCCGGTTGCGGGGGACGCTGCAAGTACCCCTCCGGGGCCCGGCCCAGCCGCCAGCGGCTGGGC
>NZ_JAXBRE020000028.1:0-44290 GCF_047520985.2 Stenotrophomonas sp. BR163 | reverse complement strand
AGCTTCCAAAAGGGGGCGGGGGGGCCCCAGGCCCGCCAGCGACACCCTCACCCGGCAACGATGTACTGCTGCAGTTGATCCAGCTCCCGCCGCTGCGCATCGATCACCGACTTCACCAGGTCGCCGATGGAGATCACCCCCAGCACCTGCGCGCCCTCCACGACCGGCAGATGGCGGATGCGATAATCGGTCACCAACTGCAGGCAATGCTCCACCTGCTCGCCCGGCGACACCGTCACCACCTGCGACGTCATGATCTCTGCCACCGCCGTATCGCGCGAAGAGCGATCACGCAACACGATCTTGCGCGCGTAATCACGCTCGGACAGGATTCCCACCAGCCGCGGGCCGTCCATCACCAGCACCGCACCGATGCCCTTTTCCGCCATCAACCGGATCGCATCGATCACCGCCGCATCCGGCGCGACCGCATGTACTTCAGGAGACTTGCCGTCCAACAGTTGCCGTACCGTGGTCATCTGCCTGCCCTCCCAGGGTGGGTTGCGGGACCGAGTCTGCCACGGACGATGCTAGCCAGGCGTCAACCAGGTACAACGGCCGCTGCTTGGACTCCTCGTACAGCCGCCCCAGGTACTCGCCGATCAGGCCAAGCGCGATCAGCTGCACGCCGCCCAGGAACAGGATCACCGCCATCATCGTCGGCCAGCCCGCCACCCGGTCGCCATACAGCGCCGCCTTCACGATCACCCACAGGCCGAACACGAAAGCGACGGCCGCGGTTGCCAGCCCGAGGTAGGTCGCCGCCCGCAACGGCACGGTCGAGAACCCGGTGATGCCTTCGAGGGCGAAATTCCACAGCCGCCACAGGCTGAACTTGCTGCTGCCGGCCACACGCGCGTGGCGGTGGTAGGGCACGGCGATCCGCTTGAATCCCACCCAGCTGAAAAGTCCCTTCATGAAGCGGTGGCGCTCGCGCATCCCGCGCAGGGCGTTCAGCGCGCGCGGTGACAGCAGGCGGAAGTCCCCGGTATCGGCCGGAATCGGTGTCCGCGACAGGCGGCCCATCACTCGATAGAACATCGCTGCCGTGGCCCGCTTGATCCAGGCCTCGCCATCGCGGGCCATGCGCGTGCCGTAGACGTTGTCATGCCCTTCGCGCCAGCGCGCGACGAATTGCGGCACCAGCTCCGGCGGGTCCTGGCCGTCGGCATCGAGGATCATCGCCGCACCCTCGTGCACCAGATCCAGGCCGGCGGTCAGCGCCGCTTCCTTGCCGAAGTTGCGCGACAGCTTCAGCGCCGATACGCGTGCATCGGCCTGGGCCAGCCCGGCGATCACGTCCCAGGTGCGGTCATGGCTGCCGTCGTCCACATAGAGGATGTGACCGTCGATGTCGGGCATGCCGTCGAGCACCGCGCACAGCCGTGGATGCAGCAGCGGCAGTGCCAGGGCCTCGTTGTAGGCGGCGATGACGAAGGTAAGCCGTTCGCGGGTCATGGCCGGATTGTACGTTGCCGGCACGTGCCCGGCCCGTCGCCTGCCAATTGCAGCGCCGGGCTCAGTCCTCCGACAGATAGGACGCACCACCCAGCTGGCGCGCCTGGCGTTGGATCCACGCGGCCCGCCGCTGCACATACGGCCCAGGCTTTGCCGCGTTGTAGCGACGCGGTGCCGGCAACACCGCGGCCAGGCGCGCGCTCTCGGCCGGACTCAGCCGGGCCGCGTCCTTGCCCCAGAATTTCTGCGCTGCCGCTTGCGCGCCATACACACCATCACCGAATTCGGCAATGTTGGCGTACATCTCCAGGATCCGCTCCTTTGGCCACAGCGCCTCGATCAGCACCGTGTACCAGACTTCCAGGCCCTTGCGGATCCAGCTGCGGCCCTGCCACAGGAACAGGTTCTTGGCCACCTGCTGGCTGATCGTGCTGGCGCCGCGCAGGCGCCCGCCCCTGGCGTTGTGGTCGCGCGCCTTTTCGATGGCCTGCAGGTCGAAGCCGTTGTGGTCGGGGAAGCGCTGGTCCTCGGCCGCCACCAGCGAGATCGGCAGGCTCGGTGCCATCTGGTCGAGGTCGCGCCACTGGTAATGCAGCCGATAGGACCAGTCGGCCTCGCCCAGCGCCTCGCCATAGCGCCACAGCATCACCATGGACACCGGCGGGTCGATGAACCGCAGCACCAGCACCTGCAGACAGCTGAAGGCGGCCAGCAGCACCGGCAGCCACAGCAGCCGCTTCCAGCGCCAGCGCCGCCGGCGCGGCGCGGCGACCACGGCCTCTACCTTGTGCTGCTCTCCCGCTGCCCCCATTACTGGTGCATCCTTCTTCTGTTTGGTTGTCGGCGCATTATCCGGCAACCGCCCCCGTTTACGCGCGATGTGAGCCGATGACCGCCAACCCCGATTCCCTGATCCGTTTCCTGCTCCCCGACGCCGGCGTGCGTGGCGTGCATGTGCACCTGCAGGCCACCTGGCAGGAAATCCTGTCCCATGCCGCCTACCCGGACGCCGCTGCCGAACTGCTTGGCGAGGCCTGCGTCGCCTCGGCGCTGTTCACCGGCCACACCAAGATCGACGGGCGCCTGTCGGTGCAGCTGCGCAGCAGCACCGCGCTGCGCACCCTGTTCGCCGAATGCACCGCCGCCGGCACCCTGCGCGGTATCGCCCAGCTCAGCGAGGGTGGCGACGCACCGCGTGACCTGTCCCGCCTCGGTGATGACGCAATCCTCGCCATCACCATCGAGAACCCCGGCCTGGACCCGCGCGAGCCGCAGCGCTACCAGAGCCTGGTCGCGCTGACTGCGCCGGAACTGGACGAGGCCTTCGAGGACTACTTCCGCCAGTCGGAGCAGCTGCCGACCCGCCTGCTGCTGGCGGCCGACCGCAACGGTGCCGCCGGCCTGCTGCTGCAGAAGCTGCCGGGCGACGAAGGCGACGAGGATGGCTGGGCCCGCGCCAGCGCCCTGTTCGAAACCCTGGGCAAGGCCGAACTGCTGGCGACCCCGGCCGAGCAGCTGCTGCACCGCCTGTTCCACGAGGAGCGGCCGGAACTGCTGGGCGACAAGCCGCTGTCCTTCGCCTGCTCCTGCTCGCGCGAGCGGGTGGCTGGCATGCTGCAGTCATTGGGCGAGGACGAAGCCCGCGCGGCCGCCGAAGCCACCGGCGCCGTCGAGGTGCGTTGCGAATTCTGCGGGCGTGAGTATCACTTTCCATTGACGGAGTTCGGCATACTGTTCCACGGCGCCCAGGGGGCTGTAGCGGCGCCTGAACGACTTCAGTAAACGGCAGTCTTGTACCTGGGGAGGATCAAGGCTTGTTAAGAATTCATAAACACCCTAGGATCGAGTTCCCGTCCCCACGGGAACTTCCGTTGTCCGTCCCTGTCTGAACTGGTCCGATGCGTACCTTCCTGCGTCTACCGCTGGCCCTGCTGATCGCCCTTGGCGCGATCACGGGCGTGCATGCGCAGAGCAAGGACACCCGCACCGTGTTGCCGGTATGGAACAAGGGCAGCGGCAAGGTCGAGGCGCTGCTGTACCTGGAGCCGACCGGCGAACAGGCAGCCGGCGCCCGCTGGCATTTCGGCCGCAATTCGCTGGACGCGGCCTTTGGCCTGTCCTCCGGCGATTCGCTGGGCCTGCTCTGCAACAGCAGCAGCGGCACCAGCATCAGCGGCCTGGCCAGCCATTGCATGCTGGCCAGCCTGGGCGACGAGGATGATCTGAACAGCCGTCGTTTCAGTGGTACCGCCGCGTTGAACCGGGGCAACAGCCGCTTGGGCATCACCGCCGGCACCGGCCGTGAAACCCTGCCCGCCTGGTTGTCGGGCCCGAACAAGACGCCCTCGCTGCGCGCCGAGCAGAACGATCTGACCGTGTTCGCGCAGAAGAACATTGGCCGCGAAGGCTTCGTCTCCATCGCCGGTACCTACGCCAAGGCACGCCTGGTACCGCTGGCCGACGCTTCGCCGGCCATCGTCGATCGCTGGGACAGCAAGAGCCTGAGCATCGGTGCCGGTTACGGCAACTTCACCGGCAGCATCATCGGCCGCGTGGTTGACGTGCCGGGCAAGCCCGGCAAGTTCGAAGGCCTGGGCATCGGCCTGACCTGGCGTACCCCGTGGTCCGGCCAGCTGACCGTCGGCGCCGAGAACGTGATCAGCCGCGGCAAGAATCCGTTCTCCCCGCGCAACGAAAGCAACGACGACGGCACCGTGCCGTACGTGCGTTACGAACAGGATCTCTGATCCCCTCAGTCAGGTTCAGCAACGATATTCCCGAAGGCGCCGAGAGGCGCCTTTTTGCATCTGCGTGCCAGCCTCGCACTCGCATGACCGGTATCGACCGCAGAGCGTATCGACATATTGGGATACATATCAGTCGAAACTTTTTTCATCATTCTGCGTTAACAAACGAGGCAGATCAGCATGACCATACCAGCAACCCGTTGATTGGGCTGGAAAAAGCGTTTTTTTACCAAAATCACAGACTTCATTAACACAGCTTTAATTCTTGGCGAACGCCCGTTACTATCGGGTCAGCCTCGCGATTTGGGAGCGCTTTTTCGCTCCCCCGCCGGGCACTAACCCCAGCCAAGATTTCTTGGAGAGAGAGAGAGCCAATGAAACTCAAGTCCAGCCAGCTGCGTGACGCAGTTGTGATCGCGCTTGTCGCCGGTGCCACCACCGCGACGGCCCACGCCCAGGAAGCGACCAACCTCGACCGCATCGAGGTCACCGGTTCGCGCATCCGTCAGGTCGATACCGAAACCGCCCAGCCGGTGTTGAGCCTGAGCCGCGCCACCATCGAAAAGAGCGGCTTCAAGACGGTTGCTGACGTGCTGCAGAACATTTCTGCCGCCGGCAGCCCGGCCATCAGCCGTTCCGAACCGCTGTCCTCTGGTGAAATGGTCGGCGGCTACTACATCGACCTGCGCAACCTGGGTGCACAGCGCACCCTGATCCTGGTCGACGGCAAGCGCCTCGGCGCCAGCGTCAGCGGTTATCAGGACGTGTCGCAGATCCCGTCGGCGATCGTCGAGCGCATCGACGTGCTGAAGGACGGTGCTTCCTCGGTGTACGGTTCCGATGCCATGGCCGGCGTGATCAACATCATCACCCGCAAGAATTTCGAAGGCCTGGAAGTCAACGCCTACACCGGGCAGTACAGTGAAGGCGACGGCCAAAAGCAGAGCGCCGATTTCGTTGCCGGCTTCACCGGCGATCGCGGCTCGATCACCATCGGTGCCGAGTACTCCAACGAAAAGGCGGTGTGGGCAAAGGACCGCTGGTTCTCCGAATCGTCGCGCACCAATCGCCATCCGACCGCCGGCTGGACCTCGGTCAGCCAGTGGGGCTCGGTGTTCGACCCGACCGATCCGGACGCACCGTCGCTCACCCTCAATCGCGGCGGCAATCCTTACAACGCGGCGGACTTCCACGAAACCGACCTGACCCCGATCACCGGTGACGTAAGCAACTCCAACCAGCAGATGCAGCTGCTGACCCCGACAAAGCGTCGCAGCGTGTTCGCCAACCTGCAGTACGACCTTACCGACAATGTCCGTTTCAGCGGTGACCTGCTGTACACCCGCCGCGAATCGGAAGCGCAGGTGGCCGGTTACCCGCTGCAGTCCGAAGCCTACGCCAACCTCGGTTCCATCTGGTCGGCCAACAGCTACTACAACCCGTTCGGCCAGGATATGGCGTATGTCCGCCGTGGCTGGGAAGTGCCGCGCGTTTCCAACAACAAGCTGACGACGTTCCGCTTCAGCGGCGCGCTGCAGGGCTCGTTCCAGTTCAATGACAAGTACTTCGACTGGGAAGCCGGCTACCTCTACCAGAACTCCGAAAACAACCAGAGCCAGACCGGCAACTACAACGTCCTGGCTGCCAACGCCGCCACCGGGGCCTCGTTCTACAACCCGGCAACCGGCCGCGTGGAGTGCGGAACCGCAGCGGGCCTGGCTGCGGGCACCAACCCGGCCTACGGCCCCGGCGCCGGTGGCTGCATCCCGTGGAACCCGGCCATTCCGTTCGGCCGCACCGGTGATGGCGGCTTGACCGGCAATCCGGACCTGCAGCAGTTCCTGTTCCCGACGACGCACAACGTCGGCGAAACCACGATGACGTCCTACTACGCCAACATTGCGGGTAGCATCCTGACCCTGCCGGCAGGCGACCTGGGCTTCGCACTGGGTTACGAGTACCGCGAGGAGAAGGGCAACTTCAATCCGGACGCGCTGTCGCAGTCGGGTTACTCCACCGACCTGGCGGCTGGCCCGACCGGTGGCAAGTACGACGTCAATGAAGTGTACCTGGAGCTGAACGTACCGATCCTGGCCGACCTGCCCGGTGCCAAGGAACTGAGCCTGAGCGCAGCCACCCGCTTCTCCGACTTCAGCACCTTCGGCAACACGACCAACAGCAAGTTCGGCCTGAAGTGGCGCCCGATCGATCAGCTGCTGGTTCGTGCGACCTACTCCGAAGGCTTCCGCGCGCCGACCATCGCCGACCTGTACGGCGGCAGCTCGCAGTCCTTCGAGTACTTCACCGATCCGTGCGATACCTCGTTCGGTCTGGCCGCAACCGATGCCGCGACGGCCCAGCGATGCGCTGCCGCCCTGGGTGCCCTGGCCCCGAACTTCCGCCAGCTGAAGCAGGGTTACGTCCCGGCTGAAGGCCCGGATGAGCAGAGCCCGGTGCCGTTCACCTCCGGCTCCAATCCGAACCTGACTCCGGAAACGTCCAAGTCCAAGACCGTTGGCCTGGTCTGGAGCCCGACCTTCGCCCCGGGCCTGAACCTGAGCCTGGACTGGTTCAACATCAAGATCGAGAACACGATCGTTTCCGATACCCCGACGGATCAGCTGAACGACTGCTACGTTCTGGGCATTGCTGAGCGCTGCAGCACCTTCACCCGTGACGCCACGCTCGGCTACGTCAACAACCTGACCTACGGCAGCCGCAATGCCGGCTTCATCGAAACCGAAGGCTTCGACTTCGATGCAAGCTACCGCTATGCGACCGACACCTGGGGCAGCTTCAACTTCAACCTGCAGAACACCTACGTCACCAAGAACGTTCTGAAGACGGCCAATGATGACTCCCCGGTGCAGATCTACAATGGCTTCGGCAGCAACTTCCGCCTGCGTTCGAACCTGACCGTTGGCTGGGAATTCGGCGACTTCGGCATCACCTGGGGCACCCGCTACTTCTCCAGCGTGAAGGAGCGTTGCTACTACGCCACCGAGTGCTCGCTGCCTGACTACGGCTCGCCGGATCCGGCTCGCAACCAGGCGCAGAACAAGCGCGGCGCCACCACCTTCCACGACGTCCAGTTCTCCTGGAACGCGCCGTGGAATGCGACCATCGCGGTCGGTGCACGCAATGTGTTCGACCACTACGGCCCGCAGATGTACTCGGCGCCGAACTCGCAGTACTCCTACTACGGCGGCTACGACATCGGTCGCCTGATCTACATGCAGTACAAGCAGAAGTTCTGATCGGGAACCTGATCAGCTGATGCAGCAACGGCCCCGAAAGGGGCCGTTGTTCTTTGTGCGCCATGGACGGGCGCTGGCCAGCGCACAACAAAAAAGGCCGCAGCATCGCTGCGGCCTTCCTTCGAGATCATGTCCGGGCGCTCATCCGTTCGGAATCAGCGTCTCGATCAGATGCTCGACGTACGCTTCGAAATCCTCGCGCGCCTGCTTGGGCTGCTGCAGCTGCAGCGACAACTGCAGGAAGCCGACATAAGCGGCGTACGCAAGGCGTGCGCGATGACGCGCATCGGTCGAGCTGAGGCCGGCCTGGCGGAACGAGGCGACCAGATAGTCGAGGCGACGCTGCGAGACCCGGTCGATCACCGGCCGCACCATCGGATGATCCAGTGCCTTCAGCAGCTCGCTGTAGATGATGTGCGGCTGCACTTCATGCGCCACCATCTGGAACAGCTGGCGCAGGCGCACGCGCGGATCCGGTACGTCTTCCAGGCTGCCGAACACCTGTTCCTGTTCGAACAGTTCCCAGCGTTCCAGCGCCGCCTGCAGCAATGCATCGCGTGAAGGGAAATGCCAGTAGAAACTGCCCTTGGTAACGCCGAGCCGCCGTGCCAGCGGTTCTACCGCGACGGCGCCGACACCTTGTTCAGCAATCAGATCGAGGGCCGCCTGGGCCCAGTCTTCGGCACTCAGGCGGCTGTTGCGGCCGGCGCGCGGTTCGCCGGCGGAAGCGTCAGGTTGATTCATGGACTGATTTAACCATACGCCGGGGTTCGTTGCAGTACGCGGTTGCGGTCGAAACCGTCGCAGGCCCGTCGGAAGGGTCCCTCCACGCGCGTTCTGCAACGCACCATACCGTGCAGTATTGACTTCCCCTCGAAGCTCTCCATACTAGCAAGTATGGTTATGTCCCCCACTCCCGCTGCGTTCCATGACCTGCGCCTGGACGCCGCCCATGGCGCCCGCCTGGCGGTGACCGCCAGCGAGCATGGCCGGCGCGGCCGGGTCCTGTTCGCCCATGGCTTCGGCCAAACCCGCCACGCCTGGAATGCCACTGCCCGCGCACTGAACGCGGCCGGCCTGCAGACGCTGGCCTACGACGCCCGCGGCCATGGCGATTCCGACTGGAATGCCGCCGACCTGCCCTACCACGGCGAACAGTTCGCCGATGACCTGATCGTGCTGGCCGGCGAACAGCCGCGCCCGCCGGTGCTGGTCGCAGCCTCGATGGGCGGCCTGTTTGGCCTGCTGGCCGAATCGCGCTGGCCGGGCCTGTTCTCGGCGATGGTGCTGGTGGACATCACCCCGCGCTGGGATACCGCCGGTGTTGAACGCATCCTGGCCTTCATGACCGCCCATCCCGACGGCTTCGCCTCGCTCACCCAGGCCGCCGACGTGATCTCGGCCTACATGCCGCACCGCCCGCGCAAATCCGAGCAGTCGCTGCGCGCCCTGCTGCGCGAGGACGGCCATGGCCGCTGGCGCTGGCACTGGGATCCGCGACTGGTGGCCGAACTGGCCCGCGACAGCGAGCAGCACCAGGATGCACTGGTCGAGGCCGCGCGGCAGGTGAAGTGCCCGCTGCTGCTGGTCAGCGGCGGCCGCAGCGACCTGGTCACGCCGCAGACCGTGGCCGAATTCCTGGCGTTGGCGCCGCACGCGCGCCATGTACAGCTGCCGCAGGCCACGCACATGGTCGCCGGCGATGACAACGACGCCTTTACCGCTACTGTGTTGGACTATCTGGACGTGTTGCCCGCAGCAGACGCTGCGGCTTCGTCCGCCACAAACGAGCACGTCACCGGAGCACGCTCATGAGCATCGTTCTTCCCTTCCTCGCCCTGCTGCTGGCAGGCGCGTTCGTCGCCTACCACCGCATGCGGCTGGTTACCTGGACGCTGATCAGCGTGGCCCTGCTGGCCGCCTGCTGGTTCATTCCCTACGTCAACCAGACCGCCACGATCGTCGCGGCCGCCGTGCTTGCCGTCATCGCCGTGCCGCTGCTGCTGCCGTTCATCCGCAAGCCGCTGCTGACCGGCCCGATGATGAAGGTGTTCCGCAAGGTGCTGCCGCCGCTGTCGCAGACCGAGCGCATCGCGCTGGAAACCGGCTCGGTCGGCTTCGAGGGCGAACTGTTCACCGGTGATCCGGACTGGAACATCCTGCTCAACTATCCCAAGCCGCAGCTGACCGCCGAAGAACAGGCCTTCCTCGATGGCCCGGTGGAAGAGCTGTGCACCATGGTCAACGACTGGGAAATCACCCACGTCCATGCCGACCTGCCGCCAGAGCTGTGGGCCTTCATCAAGAAGAACAAGTTCTTCGGCATGATCATCCCGAAGGAATACGGCGGCCTGGGCTTCTCCGCACTGGCCCACCACAAGGTGATCCAGAAGCTGGCCTCGGTGTCTTCGGTGGTCAGCTCCACCGTCGGCGTGCCGAACTCGCTGGGCCCGGGTGAACTGCTGGTGCATTACGGCACCCAGGAACAGAAGGACCAGTATCTGCCGCGCCTGGCCGATGGTCGCGAGGTGCCCTGCTTCGGCCTGACCGGTCCGTTCGCCGGTTCCGACGCCACCTCCATTCCGGACTACGGCATCGTCTGCAAGGGCGAGTGGAACGGCGAGCAGGTGCTCGGCGTCAAGCTGACCTTCGACAAGCGCTACATCACCCTGGCTCCGGTCGCTTCGCTGATCGGCCTGGCCTTCCGCATGTACGACCCGGATGGTCTGATGGGCGACACCCGCGACATCGGCATCACCCTGGGCCTGCTGCCGCGCGACACCGCCGGCGTCGAGATCGGCCGTCGCCATTTCCCGTTGAACTCGACGTTCCAGAACGGCCCGATCCGCGGCAAGGACGTGTTCATTCCGCTGACCCAGCTGATCGGCGGCGCAGCCATGGCCGGCAAGGGCTGGAACATGCTCAACGAGTGCCTGGCCGTGGGCCGCTCGATCACCCTGCCGTCCACCGCCAGCGGCGGTGCCAAGGCCGGTGCCGCCGTGACCGGCGCCTATGCGCGCATCCGCAAGCAGTTCGGCCTGTCGGTCGGCCGCTTCGAAGGCGTGGAAGAAGCGCTGGCCCGCATCGGCGGCAAGGCCTACAAGATCAGCGCGCTGTCACAGGCTACCGCCGCGGCGGTCGATCGTGGTGACGTGCCGTCGGTGCCGTCGGCGATCGCCAAGTACCACTGCACCACCATGAGCCGCGAAGTGATCTCGGACATGATGGACGTGATCGGCGGCAAGGGCATCATCCTGGGGCCGCGCAACTTCGCCGGCCGCAGCTGGCAGGCCGCGCCGATCGCGATCACCGTGGAAGGCGCCAACATCATGACCCGCAGCCTGCTGATCTTCGGCCAGGGTGCGATCCTCTGCCACCCGTGGGTGCTCAAGGAAATGAAGGCCGCGCAGGATCCGGATACCCGTGCCGGCCTGCAGGAGTTCGACCGCAGCCTGTTCGGCCACATCCGCTTCGGCATCTCCAATGCCGTGCGTTCGTTCTGGTTCGGCCTGACCGGCGCGCGCTTCGGCGCCGCCCCGGGCGACGCCTACACCCGCCGCTACTTCCGCAAGCTGGACCGTTACTCGGCCAACCTGGCGCTGATGGCCGACATCTCGATGATGACCCTGGGCGGCAAGCTGAAGTTCAAGGAATCGCTGTCCGGCCGCCTGGGCGACGTGCTGAGCCATGTCTACATGACCAGCGCCATGCTCAAGCGCTACCACGACGAAGGTGCACCGCAGGCCGACCAGCCGCTGCTGGCCTGGGCCTTCCATGACAGCGTGCACAAGATCGAAGAGTCGCTGTCGGCCGCGCTGCGCAACTTCCCGATCCGTCCGATCGGCTGGCTGATGTGGGCGCTCATCTTCCCGTTGGGCCGTCGTGCCGAGGCTCCGGGTGATCGCCTGAGCCGCCGCGTCGCCGCCCTGCTGATGGCGCCGAATGAAGCCCGCGACCGTCTCGCCAATGGCGTGTTCCTGACCCCGTGCGAGAACAACCCCGGTGGCCGCATCAACAGTTACCTGAGCAAGGCGATCATGGCCGAGCCGGTGGAGCGCAAGTTCCTCAAGGCGCTGAAGAGCAAGGGCATCGAGGCGCTGGACTTCAAGGCGCAGCTGGACGAAGCCGTGGCCGAGGGCGTGATCACCCAGGACGAGCGCAGCCTGCTGGAAGAGCTGCGCACGCTGACCCTGGACACCATCACCGTGGACGACTTCGACACCCACGAACTGCGCGCGGCCAGCTACTACGACCGCCAGCACAAGGATCCGCATTCGCAGGCGGCCTGATCGCCCGCGACACGCGTTGCCTTCGACGGCGGGCCTCGGCCCGCCGTCGCGTTATCCGCCGACCGGAATACCCCTCATGTCCACGCCCCTGCTCTCGCTTTACCAACGCCTGCAGCGCTGGCCCGCTGGCGCCTGGCTGTTCTCGCGCGCGGTGTGCCTCAAGGCCCCCTACTTCGCCAGCATCGCGCCACGCATCACCCGCCTGGAACACGGCCACTGCGAAGGCACGCTGGCCGACCGCCGCAGGGTACGCAACCACATCGGCACGGTGCACGCGATCGCGATGTGCAACCTGGCCGAACTGACCGCCGGGTTGATGGTCGACGCATCGCTGCCGAAGGGCATGCGCTGGATCCCGAAGGGGATGCAGGTGCAGTACCTGGCCAAGGCGCGTGGCACGCTGCAGGCGGTGGCGCTGCCGGCACAGCCGATTGTGGTCGCGGCCGAGGGCTATGCGCTGCCGGTGACGGTCAGCGTGCGCGACCGTGCAGGGACGGAGGTGTTCAGCGCGGTCATCGACATGTGGATGTCGCCGGCGAAGTAGTGTTCCGGCGAACGGCGCAGCCCCTCGTGGATGGACGCGGGATGCGGTTTATCGGTTGGGCCGGAGGGGCGGGGCCGGGCGGGGACGCCGCAAGTACGTCCCTGTAGGCTTAGCCGCGCCATCCATGGCGCGGATACCCCGCCCGGCCCCACCCCTCCGGCCTCGGACAGATCTTTGCGGCGTCCACCCACGCAAGAGAAAAAAGAAGAGCAGAAGCAGAAGCGGCCCAATGGCCGCTTTTCTCATGCGCACAGAACCCAACGAGCGCAGCGACCCGCTGTTGCTCTTGATCTTCTTTTTTCTTCTCCGTGGGCTGGCCGCGCACGGAACCTGTCTGAGGCCGGGCGGGTTGGGTTCGCGGGGGTGTCCGCGGCATGGATGCCGCGGCCAAGCCTACACGGACGTACTTGCGGCGTCCCCCGCGAACCCAACCCGCCCGGCCACCCCCATGACAAGCTCTACGCGACCACCCCACGAGGGGCTGCGCCGTTGGCTGGAATCACACCATCGCGCGAAGAACCAACGCCAGGATCGCAGGCACCGCCTGGATCATGAAAATGCGGCGGCTCACGCTGTAGGCGCCATAGCACCCGGCCACCACCACGCAGGCCAGCGAGAACGTCACCAGCACCGGCTGATTGATCACCAGCCCCACCACGATGCCCGCCGCCAGGAAGCCGTTGTACAGGCCCTGGTTGGCCGCCAGCACGCGCGTGATCTCTGCCTTCTCCGGCGTGTTGCGGAAGGTCTTCAGGCCCAGCGGGCGGGTCCACAGGAACATCTCAAGCGCCAGGAAATAGACGTGCAGCAGTGCGACCAGCAAGGTCAGGGCGAGTGCGATCCAGTACATGGGCGGTTCCTTGGACAGGGATGGGGGTCGGAGCCCGGGAAATCATCGGTCGCGCGGCAGCTTCTTTTCTTCGCGCAGCACGCCAAACGCAGCCAGGGTCATGCACGCGGCCACCAGCATGCCGCCGATGAACACTACGTGCGAGCCGAACAATGACAGGCCCTTGTGCACCCAGGCAAAGCTCAGGTCCGCACCGCGGTAGACCACGGTGTCGATCGCTGCGCCGGCCTTGTAGCGCCACTGCCGGTCCACGCGCGTGTAGATTGTCTCGCGCGCCGGCTTGGCCAGTGCGAATTCGCTGGCCCGGGTCATCACCTGCACTACCGCGACCATCAGCGGCATCGGCGAGGCCGCCAGCACCGAAAAGCCGATCAGGATCGCGAAACCGGGAATCAGCAGCGCCGGGGCGATTCCGTGCCGGGACAGCAACCAGCGGGTCAGGCCCAGCTGCATCAACAGCGCCAGCGCATTCACTGCCAAGTCGATGCGCGAGAAAAACGCGGTGCTGGCTGCGGGGTCAGTGAACGCCGCACGCACGATCGCAGCCTGCTCGTTGTAGAGCAGCGTCCCCACGCCCACCCCGAACACCACCATGATCGCCAGCCAGCGCAGCAGCGGCTCGCGCACGATCAACTTCAGGCCGTCCAGCACACTGCCGCCCATCGGCTGCTCGCCGGACACCAGCTGCTGCTCGCGTTCGCGCAGCACCGCCCAGTGCCGCAGCCGCCAGATGCACAACAGGCACACGACCAGGAAAGCTGCGGAGACCAGCATCAGGTTGGCGATGCCCACGCTCTGCACCAGCGCACTGGTGATGATCGGACCAAGGAAGGCACCGACGGTGCCCGCCGCGCCAATGTATCCATAGAAGGCCCGGGCCTGCACATTGGAGAACACATCGGCCATGAAGCTCCAGAACACCGCCACCGCGAACAGGTTGAAGACGGTGATCCAGAAGAAGAAGGCCATGCCGCGGCCAGGCACGCCGCTGTCGAACATCATGTAGAAGCCCAGCAGGGTCACGATGAAGAACCCATACACCGCCGGCAGGAACACCCGTCGCGGGAAGCGGCTGACCAGCCAGCCGTACACCGGCTGCAGCACCAGCATGATCACGAACACGCAGGAGAACAGGAACTGCAGCACGAAGTCCTTCAACGCAATGCCGTGGCTGGCGAACCAGGCGATCAGCACGGGGGGGAACACCGTTTCCAGGTCTGCCGAGGCGGCCATGGCCTCACGCACCGGGCGCAGCACGTAGTAGCCGCTGAGCAGGCAGAAGAAGTACAGGAACGACCACCACAGCGCCGGCGACTCGCGCAGTGCCGACGCCAGGCCCTGCAGCGGCCCCTTCTTCCGTACCGCACTCACGCGGTGTCCCTCGCCTGAAGACGGCGGTTGGACAGCGGCATGGCAGGCTCCGGGGCGATGAAACGCGTACGTTAGCCAATGCACCGCAACATCGCCAGCGCGACGCGCCTTCCTGCGGGCGGATCGGCGCCGCTGATCGGCCCCGGATGACACGTTCCGATACATGCTTTCAGCACCTCAAATTCCAAATTTTTCAACGAGATGCGCATTCATCTTCGCTTTGTTTGTGCACAAGGGAAAAGCGGCGCTAGAATCGCCATCAGCAGTCGCGCACGGGTCCAACCGATGAAAAAGAACAGCCTGCGTCGCCCGATCCGTTCGGCGGCCACCGGTTTGCTGGGCATGCTGATGCCCGTTGCCTTGTCCACCACCGCGCAGACACCGCCGGCATTGCCGCCGATGCCGACCAACATCGAATCCGCTGCCGGTCCCACTGTCGCCCACACCCAGCCGGCGGCCTACCGCACCGGCTTGGTGCCGCGCGTGCAGGCCCCGGCGCCCGGCTTCAACGTCGCCAACATCGAATCGATGGCGCAGCAGCTCACCTATGGCGAACGCGTGCCGGGCATGGCCGTGGCGATCGTGCAGGGCGGTCGTATCCTCAGCGCGCGCGGCTATGGCGTCACCGACGTCAACAATCCGCTGCCGGTCGATGCGCACACCGTGTTCCGCCTGGCCTCGCTGTCCAAGGCCTTCGCCGGCACCATGGCCGGCCTGCTGGTCAACGACGGCACGCTGCGCTGGGACAGCAAGGTCACCGACTACGTGCCGGGCTTCCGCCTGAACTCGCCGGAAGCCACTGATCGCCTGACCGTGGCCGACGTGCTCAGCCATCGCGTCGGCCTGCCGTACAACGCCTACGACCGCGACATCGAGGGCAACGCCGAGTACTACGCGCTGACCCAGAAACTGGCCAACACCAGCCTGAAGTGCCTGCCGGGCGACTGCTATGCCTACCAGAACGTGGCCTTCAGCCTGATCGGCGATGTCGTCTACGCGGCCTCCGGCAGTTTCTACGAGCAGTCGGTCGAGCGCCGCATCTTCAAGCCGCTGGGCATGAACGATGCCAGCCTCGGCCTGGCCGGCATCCAGGCCAGCTCGCGCTGGGCGCGTCCTCACGTGCGCAGCCGCAACGGCTGGGTCTCGCTGACGCCGAAGCCGACCTACTACCGGGTCGCCCCAGCGGCCGGCGTCAATGCCAGCGCCAGCGACATGGCGCAGTGGCTGCTCGCCCACACCGGCCACCGCCCCGACGTGCTGCCGGCACCGCTGCTGGCCACCCTGCATTCGAGCCTGATCAGCACCCCCGGCGAGATGCGTTCGGGCTGGCGCCGCGAGCGCCTGCACTCGGCCGGCTACGCCCTGGGCTGGCGCACCTTCGACTACGCCGGCCACGACGTGGTGTTCCATGCCGGTGCCGTGCAGGGCTATCGCGGCCTGGTCGCGCTGGTGCCGGAACGCGATCTGGGCATCGCCATCATGTGGAATGGAGAAAGCAGCCTGCCCAGCGGCCTCCTGCCGACCGTGCTCGACTCCGCGCTCGGCCTGCCGGCGCAGCGCTGGCTGGACGTGGACACCGACTTCGGCAGCGACAACCTGATGGCCGAGGGCGCCAGCCCGGCGCAGCAGGACAAGCGCAAGGGCAAGGGCGCCTCGGGCAATCGTGCGGTGGCGTCGCCGCGTTGATCAGGCGGGCTCGATCGTGTGTGCGAAGGGCGGCCTGCGGGTCGCCCTTTTTGTTGGCTCGACTCTACAGATGCAAAGAGCAGTTCCGCGGCGCTAATGCGCGAAGTAGTGCATGCCGCCGTCCACCGGAATCACCGCACCGGTGATGTAGCCGGCCAGCGGCGAGGATAGGAACGCCACCAGTGGCGCCACTTCCTCGGGTTCACCGAAGCGTCCGATCGGGATGTTGCTGGCGATGAACGCACGCCGGCTTTCCTCGGTGGGATGCAGGCGTTCCAGGATCTGCGCGCTGTTGATGCGCCCCGGTGCAATCGCATTCACCGTAATGCCCTGCCCGGCCACCTCCGACGACAGCCCCTTGCTCCACAGATGCAGCGCCGCCTTCGCCGCAGTGGCCGCGTTCACCGCACGCGGTTCCATCGAACCGCTGAAGTTGATCACCCGCCCCCATGCCTGCGCCTGCATGCCAGGCAACAGCGCCTGGGTCATCCGCCGCGCGGCGGAAAAGTTCAGGGCGATCGCTTCCTCCCAGACATCATCATCGGCATCGACGGTGGTCGGTCGGGAGCCCCCTGCGGCGTTGACCAGGATGTCGACGCGTTGCAATGCGTCCCGGGATGCCTGCGCGATGTACCGGACGTCACCGGCCACGGTGACATCGCCGGCCACGATGACCGGTGCCACGCCGCCTTCGGCTTCGATCCGCGCCGCCAGCGCCTGCAGGGGTGCCCGCTGCCGTGACGTGATGGCAACGCGCACGCCCTGGGCCGCCAGCTGCCTGGCGACGGCGGCACCGATGCCGCTGGCCGCGCCCGTCACCAAGGCGGTACGGCCTGCAAGATTCAAGTCCATGGTGTTCTCCTGTCCGCATGGCCGGCCAATCCAGCCCTTGCACGACATGCTGTTTGATCACCCCTGATTGATAAACTCCGCGCAGGTTTCAGCATTCAACACCCGGGGTGTCAGATGAACCTGCTGGAAAGCATGCGGGTCTACGTGCTGATCGTGGACAAGGGCAGCCTCAGTGCGGCAGCTGCGGCGATGGACATCTCCGCGACGATGGCCGGCAAGCATCTGCGTGCATTGGAAGCACGGCTGGGCATGCAGCTGTTGAGCCGAACCACCCGGCGCCAGCACACGACCCCGTTCGGCCAGGATTACTACACGCGCTGCCGGGAGATCCTGCGCCTGGTGGACGAAACCGATGCGCAGGCGCAGCACCAGCACCTGGCACCGGCGGGCACGCTGCGCATCAGTGCACCAGTGATCTTCGGTACGCATGCACTGGTACCGGCACTGGCCGAGTACATGGCGCGCCATCCGGATGTCCGGGTCGAAGCGACGCTGACCGATCGCGTGGTCGACCTTGCCGAAGAGGGCTTCGAAGCGGCGCTGCGGATCGGCACGCTGGCCGACAGCAGCGTGCTGGTGGCACGAGCCCTGGCCCCTTATCGCCTGATGATGTGCGCCTCGCCCGCGTATCTGGCCAGGCATGGCACGCCACACAGCGTGCATGCACTTGCCGGCCATCAATGCCTGTCGTTCGAACCGAGTGCACTTGCGCAGTGGCTGCAGGACGACGCTGGCGAGCTCGACCACGTGCCCGACGGCCGACTGCAGATCAACAATGGCGAAGCGCTGCGTTCGGCGGCGCTGCATGGCCTGGGCATCGTCCTGCAGTCGACGCTGCTGCTGGCAGCCGATGTCGAGGCTGGACGACTTGTGCAGCTGCTGCCAGGGCACGGCCAGGCCGGTCGGCCGATGCACGTGGTCCATGCGCACGACCGTTACCACTCCACCCGCCTGCGCAGCTTCCTCGACTTCCTGGTGGAACGATTCCCGCCGGTAGTCACCCCACCAGGCGATCGAAGCCGCCCATAAAAAAACCCCCTCCCCGCTGGGCAGCCAGGGAAGGGGGTTTCAGGATGCGGCTATCGGGAAGTACTTAGATCAGCGGCGCCGGGGTTGCCGGCAGAGCGACCGGAGCGGCCTTCTTCTTGCGGGCGGCCGGCTTGCGCTTGGCAACCTTCTTCGCTGCCTTCTTCGGGGCAGCCTTCTTGGTAGCCTTCTTCGCGGTCTTCTTTACTGCCTTCTTGGCGGTCTTCTTGACGGCCTTCTTGGCAGTCGCCTTCTTTGCGACCTTCTTGGCCGGCTTGCGGGCCGTAGCCTTCTTGGCAGTCTTCTTGGCCGCCTTCTTCGCGGTCTTCTTGACGGCCTTCTTGGCAGTGGACTTCTTGGCGACCTTCTTCGCCGCCTTCTTCACTGCCTTCTTCGCAGTGGTCTTCTTGGCGACCTTCTTCGCAGCCTTCTTCACTGCCTTCTTGGCAGTCGCCTTCTTCGCGACCTTCTTCACTGCCTTCTTGGCAGCGGCCTTCTTCGCGACCTTCTTCACCGCTTTCTTGGCGGCGGGCTTCTTCTTCGCAGCTTTCTTGGTTGCCATGGGATGGCTCCTCGTCAGTGATAGGGAGTTGAAACGCCCAGTTGGATCAAACCCGCGGATGCTGCGTGCGGGGACCGCCGGCGCGTCAGGCGCGCCGTTACGGATGCGGCGATGCCCGCCTCGATCGGCGGAGCGGACATCGGAACGGGAGGTGCCTTGCATTTCTCCGGGGGAAGCGGGGCCGTGTCCACCGTCATCAGGGTCGCGGTGGTCTTGAAGGGGCTGCTTCGCATCGGACGATTGATTCTGCGCACTCGGTTGGGCAGGCAAGGTCTGCTGAGGCGAAACCTAATCACGGTTTTTTTTACTGTCAACAACCCCCGCGAAAAATTTTCACATCCGCGCCTTTCCGAGCGCCGTCGGCGCCACTGCTCTACGCGGCCCGCGATGGCGGTTGAAGCGTCGCGCAAGCGTGCTGCATGCACCGGCATCGATGCATACGTTGAACAAAAAACACTTGAAATAAGCACTCCGCGCATTTAGACACAGACTCGCAACGGCATCGCGCGTGCGACGTCGATGGTCACCGGCGCCGCCACCGACGCCAGCACAACAGCGCCGCAACAGGGGGCGAAAAGTTTTCACATCCGAGTGCGTCGGCGCGGGGCTGAAACGCGGATTTGCGCAAAACTGCGCACGCCCATCGGCACCGTTCGCCTGTCGGCTGATGCCACGCCGAGGGTGCGCAGCGAACCCCGCGTCATGAGTCCGGTGCAGTCGCCAAAACAAAAACGGCCACCCGAAGGTGGCCGTTCCAGAATCCGGAAACGACGACTCAGTGGTCTTCGTTCTCCAGGGCTTCGGCGTACGCGTCCGGGTCCAGCAGCTCGTTGACCTCATCGGCGTTGGTCAGTTCGACCACGAACATCCAGCCTTCGCCGTAGGCATCTTCGTTGATGGTTTCCGGCTTGTCGGACAGGGCCGAGTTGACCTCGACGACCTTGCCGCTGATCGGGCTGTAGACGTCCGAGGCGGCCTTCACCGACTCGACGACGGCGATCTGCTCGCCGGCCTTGGCGTCGGCGCCGACTTCCGGCAGTTCGACGTAGACCAGGTCACCCAGCAGGCCCTGGGCGTGGTCGGAAATACCGACGGTGACGCGGCCATTGCCTTCGACACGGGCCCACTCATGGGACTTGAGGAACTTGAGGTCGCCGGGGATCTCGCTCATGGGACTGCTCCAGAGATATGCAGGGGTGGAAAAAACGGGGCTAGTGTAACCAACCGGCCACCACTGCTGTCAGTGACGACCGGCACGTACGGATCAGGCGTCGGCGAGCACGCCGGGCTGCGCCTGGCCTTCCCGAACGAACGGGAACTTGACCACCCGCACCGGCACCTGACGGCCGCGGATGTCGACGGTGACCTCGCCGAGTTCACCAGCCGGCACGCGGGCGAAGGCGATGCCCTTGGCCAGCGTCGGCGAGAAGGTGCCGGACAGGATCTCGCCCTGGCCGCTGGCCGTGGTGACCGTCTGGCCGTGGCGCAGCACGCCCTTTTCGTCCATCACCAGGCCGATCATCTGGCGCGCGGTGCCGGCGCTCTTCTGCGCCTCCAGCACGTCGCGGCCGATGAAGTTGCGGCCTTCGTCCAGCGACACGGTCCAGGCCAGCGCCGCTTCGTACGGGCTGATCTCTTCGTCCATGTCCTGGCCGTACAGGTTCATGCCAGCTTCCAGGCGCAGGGTGTCGCGCGCGCCAAGGCCGGCCGGCTTCACGCCCGCCGCCAGCAGGCGGTTCCAGAAGGCGACCACGGCGTCCTGCGGAAGCAGGATCTCGAAACCATCTTCACCGGTGTAGCCGGTGCGGGCGACGAACAGCTCGACACCGTCATCGGACTGCACCTGCAGGGCGGCGAAGCGGCCCAGCCTGGTCAACGCTGCGCGGTCGGCCTCGCGGGCCAGGCCGATCACGATGTCGCGCGCCTGCGGGCCCTGCACGGCGAGGATGGCCAGGTCCGGGCGCTGCTCGACGGCGACGCCAAACGGCGCAGCCTGCTCGCGCAGCCAGGCCAGGTCCTTCTCGCGGGTAGAGGCATTGACCACCATGCGGAAGAAGTCGTCGCCCAGGTAGTAGACGATCAGGTCGTCGATGACGCCGCCGCGCGGATTCAGCATGCACGAGTACAGTGCCTTGCCGGTCACCTTCAGCTTGTCGACCGAGTTGGCCAGCAGGCGGCGCAGGAACGGCTTGACCTGGTCACCGCGCAGGTCGACCACCGTCATGTGGCTGACGTCGAACACGCCGGACTCACGCCGCACCAGATGGTGCTCGTCCAGCTGCGAGCCGTAGTGGATGGGCATGTCCCAACCCCCGAAATCGACCATCTTGGCGCCAAGGGCGCGGTGGGTATCGTTGAGCAGCGTCTTCTGGGTCATGACCGGGTCCGGCAGCAGAGGAAACAGGAAACCCCATTATCCCAGATCGGTCGCCCGCAGGCGTGCCGCAGCGCAGCGGTTCATGCAAGCGGAAGTGCAACCCGCCCCACCCTTTCCTCTGCCGGCGGCGAGGCAATGCCCGCAAAGCGCCGCAGCCGCCCGCTACAGGCGCACCCGCCCACGCAGGATGTCGAGGAACATCACCCAGTCACCCATGAACGAGTACAGCGGATGGCGGAACGTCGCCGGTCTGTTCTTCTCGAAGAAAAAATGGCCGACCCAGGCGAACCCGTAGCCGCAGAACAGGGCGCCGAGCAGGAACAGCGGCTGGCCGCGCAGCAACGCAGTGGCGACCAGCAGCAGGACCCCGCAACTGCCGATGAAGTGCAGCCGCCGCGATACCGGGTGGCGGTGTTCGCTGAGATAGAACGGATAGAACTCGCGGAAGCTGGCGAAGCGGGACATGAGCAGGCTCGGGGAACCAGGGTCGCCCACATCATGCGCCATCGCTGACCTTGTAGAGCCGAGCCATGCTCGGCTTGCGCGCGCCAGCGCGGTCGGAGGGAGAGCAGCCGAGCATGGCTCGGCTCTACACCGATGAGGTGCGCGGCCCGAACATGATCACCGCCATGCCGGCCAGGCACAGCGCTGCGCCCAGCAGGTCCCAGCGGCTGGGACGAATGCCATCGACCAGCCACAGCCAGAACAGCGCGGTGCCGATGTAGACGCCACCGTAGGCGGCATAGACCCGTCCACTGGCCGTCGGGTGCAGGGTCAGCAGCCAGGCGAACAGGGCCAGGCTGGCCGCCGCCGGCAGCAGCAGCCAGACGCTGCCTCCCTTGCGCAGCCACAACCATGGCAGGTAGCAGCCAACGATCTCGGCCAGCGCGGTCAGCAGGAACAGGCCAAGCGTTTTCACGCCTTCTCTGCTGCCTTGGCCTGCTGCCACAGTGCTTCCTGCGCATCCAGGTCCAGTTCGGCCAACGCCTCACCCTGTGCGTCGGCCTGCGCTTCCATCGCGCGGAAGCGACGCTCGAACTTGTGGTTGGCACCGCGCAGTGCAGCGCCCAGATCGATATCGGCATGACGCGCCAGGTTCGCGCAGACGAACAGCAGGTCGCCCAGTTCTTCCTGCAGGCGCGCCTTGTTGCCCGCGACATCGCCGCGTTCGAACTCCTCGCGCAGCTCCTGCAGCTCCTCGGCGGCCTTGTCCAGCACCGGCAGCGGACCCGGCCAGTCGAAACCGACCTTGGCCGCGCGCGACTGCAGCTTCACCGCCCGCTGCCATTCCGGCAGGCCGCGCGAGATACCGGCCAGTGCGGAGGTGTCCTGCTCGCCCTTGGCGGCACGCTCGGCGCGCTTGATCGCCTCCCAGTTGCGCGTCACCCCGTCGGCATCGTCCACGCTGACATCGGCGAACACGTGCGGGTGACGGCGCTGCATCTTGTCGCTGATCGCACGGGCGACCTCGGCGAAGGCAAACGCGCCCTGCTCCTCGGCCATGCGTGCGTGGAACACCACCTGCAGCAGCAGGTCGCCAAGCTCGTCGCAGAGATCGTCCAGGTCGCCGCGGTCGATCGCATCGGCGACCTCGTAGGCTTCTTCGATGGTGTAGGGGGCGATGGTCGCGAAGTTCTGCTCCAGATCCCACGGGCAGCCGCCCTGCGGGTCGCGCAGCCGCGCCATGATCGCCAGCAGGCGCTCCAGTTCGCTGCTTGCGGCGCTGCCGGTGGTGGGGGTGTCGTGCGCGCTCATGCGGCCTCCAGGATCAGTCGGACAACCAGTCGCGCCATGGCAGGCTGGTATCACCAAGGGCAATGAAATCGCCGTTCAACAGGGTCTCGCGGCGGTTGTAGCGGAACGGCTTGCCGGTCGCCGCCGACAGCACCGCGCCGCCGGCGGCATGCAGCACGCACTGGCCGGCGGCCGTATCCCATTCGGAGGTCGGGCCCAGCCGCGGATAGACATCCAGGCCGCCTTCGGCGATCCGGCAGAATTTCAGCGACGAGCCCTGCGCGATGGTCTCGATGCGGCCCATGCGAGCCAGCAGCGCCTCGGTTTCCGGCGAACGGTGCGAGCGGCTGGCGGCAACGCGCAGCGGAGCCGTGGCCGGCGTGCGGGTGCGCAGCACGGTGTCATGCAGGCCCTGCCGCCGATAGGCCAGTTCGCCGCGCATGGCATGCCAGACAATGCCGGTGACCGGCGCCAGCACCACGCCGAATGCCGGCGCGCCCTGGTAGATCAAGGCGATGTTGACGCTGAATTCGCCGTTGCGCTTGACGAACTCGCGGGTACCGTCGAGCGGATCCACCAGCCAGTAAGCGCCCCAATGGCGGCGCTGCTCCCAGCCCACCTGCGCCGATTCCTCGGACAGGATCGGCAGGTCCGGTGTCAGCTGCCGCAGGCCCAGCTCAATGACCTGGTTGGCCGCCAGGTCGGCCGCGGTGACCGGGCTGTTGTCGTCCTTGATCTGGACCTCGAAGCCATCGGCATACACCTGCATGATGGCTTGGCCGGCCTGCTGGGCGATGGCGATGGCGGTCTCGCGCAGGTCCGTCGTCAGCTTGATCATCGCGTTCCCTGCAGCCACTGGCGGGCAATGAACAGCGCCGCCAGCGAGCGTCCCTCGGAGAAGTCCTCGCGCAACATCAGCTGGTCCAGTTCGGCCAGCTTCCACGGCACCACTTCCAGTTCTTCCGGCTCGTCGCCGGCCAGTTTTTCCGGGTACAGGTCGCGCGCCACCACCAGCCACGACTGGTGGCTCATGTAGGTCGGGGCCAGTGTCATCGCGCGCAGCACGTCGACCCGGCGCGCACCATAACCGGCCTCTTCCTTCAGTTCGCGGTCGGCAGCCTGCTCGGGGGTCTCGCCGGCGTCGATCCTGCCCTTCACCAGCCCCAGTTCGTAACGATGCATGCCGGCGGCGTATTCACGCACCAGCAGCACGGTTTCATCGTCGAGCATCGGCACCACCACCACCGCACCGTGACCACGGCTGACCAGGCGCTCGAAACGGCGACGTTCACCGTTGGAGAACTCCAGGTCCAGATGCTGGCGCTGGAAGGGGCCGTTCTCCTCATCGGTGATCCGATGGATGATCGGCAAGCGACGGCCGGCACGGTCATCGTTCATGCGGAATCTCCGCGGCGACCGGCGGCTGCGCCGGGGCCGATAGAATGTGCAGGCAGCAACATGTTCATGAGCCCGAAATGCTAGCAGACCCGACCCCCTCCCCGCTGGCCCGCCACTGGCGGCAGCGCGACCTGCAGGTGCTGTGGCACCCGTGCACGCAGATGCGTGAGCATCCGGACACCCTGCCGCTGGTGCCGATCGCCCGTGGCGAAGGCGCGTGGCTGATCGACCACGACGGCCACCGCTATCTGGACGCCGTCAGCAGCTGGTGGACCAACCTGTTTGGTCATGCCGAACCGCGCATCGGCGGTGCCATTGCCACCCAGGCCACGCAGCTGGAACAGGTGATGCTGGCCGGCTTCAGCCATGAGCCGGCCATCACCCTGGCCGAACGCCTGTTGGCATTGGCACCACGCCAGCCCGGCCGCGAGCCGCTGGCCAAGGTGTTCTACGCCGACAACGGCTCGGCCGGCGTGGAAGTGGCGCTGAAGATGGCCTTCCAGTATTTCCAGAACCGTGGGGAGCCGCGGCGCACGCGTTTCATTGCACTGGAAAACGGGTACCACGGCGAGACCCTGGGCGCGCTGACGCTGGGTGACATCCCGCTGTATCGCCGCGTCTATGCGCCGCTGCTGGCCGAAGCGCTGTTCGCGCCGTCGCCCGATGCCTACCTGGCCGAACCCGGCCAGAGCGCGGCCGACCGCGCGCGGCAGGCTGCCGACGGCCTGGCCACGCTGTTCGACCAGCATCCGGGCGAGATCTGCGCGGTGATCCTGGAACCGCGCCTGCAGTGTGCCGGCGGCATGCGCATGCATGATCCGGTCTATCTGCAGCGCGTGCGCGAACTGTGCGATGCCCATGGCGCGTTCATGATCGCCGACGAGATCGCCACCGGCTTCGGCCGCACCGGCACCCTGTTCGCCTGCGAGCAGGCAGGGGTGATGCCGGACCTGATGTGCCTTTCCAAGGGCCTGACCGGCGGCTTCCTGCCGCTGGCCGCCGTGCTGGCCACGCAGGCGCTGTACGACGCCTTCCTCGACGACTCGCGCGAGCGCGCCTTCCTGCATTCGCACAGCTACACCGGCAATCCGCTGGCCTGCGCGGCGGCACTGGCGACGCTGGACATCTTCCGCGACGACGATGTGATCGCCCGCAACCGGGGCATCGCCTCGGTGATGGGCACGCTGGCGGCGCCATTTTCCGACCATCCGCACGTGGCCGACGTGCGCCAGGCCGGCATGGTGGTGGCGTTCGAGCTGTCGCGCGACGGCAACAGGCGCACGCCGTTCGATCCGGGCCTGCGGCTGGGCCTGCACGCTTACAAGGCCGCCCTCAAGCGCGGCGTGGTGCTGCGCCCGCTGGGCGACGTGCTGTACTGGATGCCACCCTATTGCGTGGATGACGAACAACTGGAGCTGCTGGCACACACCACGCTGGCGGCCATCGACGAGGCGATTGCATGCGCGTGACCCGCTGCCCCATCGACCTGGCGCTGCACAGCGGCCAGACCGTGACCCTGCCGGAAGAGACGGCCAACCACCTGGTGCGGGTGATGCGCCTGCGCGAAGGCGATACGTGCGTGCTGTTCAACGGCGATGGCAACGACTACAGCGCGACACTGACCGTGGCCGGCAAGCGCGAAGTGCAGGTGCGCATCGATGCTGTGCAGGCCATCGATAATGAATCACCGCTGGCGATCACCCTGCTGCAGGGCATCGCCCGTGGCGAGAAGATGGACCTGATCCTGCAGAAGGCCACCGAACTGGGCGTGGCGGCGATCATTCCGGTCAACGCCGAGCGCACCGAGGTGAAGCTCGATGCCGCGCGCGCCGAGAAGCGCGTGGCGCACTGGAACAACGTGGTGACGTCGGCCTGCGGCCAGTCCGGGCGTGCGCGCATTCCGCAGGTGGGGCCTCCGCTGTCGCTGGCGCAGGCCGCGGCGGCACTGCCGGCCTATACGCTGCGACTGACCCTGGACCCGCGGGGCGCACATCGCCTGTCGACGCTGACGGCCGCTCCGGCAGGGGGCGTCGTGCTTGCGATCGGCCCGGAAGGGGGCTGGTCGCCGCGCGACCGCGACCAGCTGGCAGCGGCAGGGTTCCAGGGACTGCAGCTGGGCCCGCGGATCCTGCGCACGGAAACGGCCGGGTTGGCCGCGGTCGCGGCGTTGCAGGCGCGGTTGGGCGACCTGGGATAAGACAGGTTCGTCGTAGTGCCGGCCGCTGGCCGGCAACCTCATGATCCCGTGGATGCCGGCCAGCGGCCGGCATCCACGGGATCATGAGGTTGCCGGCCAGCGGTCGGCACTACCGGTGTGGTGGATCAGGCGGCGAGCGAATCCAGCGCCGCTTCCAACGCGTCCAGGTTCGGCAGCAGCGCACTCTGCTCACCCAGCAGCACGCGCATGTGCACGGTCTGCGGCAGGGTTTCTTCGGAGGCGTCGGCCAGCAGGCCATCGCGTGGCACCGAGATCAGCTGCGGGAAGTTCTGCGTCAGCAGCGCGTAGTACGGGCGCTGCGCGTTGCCGCTGAGGGACTTCAGCACCACCACCTTGTTGTGGCCGGCCACGGTCTCTTCGCCCAGCCCCGAAAGGCGTGCGAACGACACCAGCGGCACCTGCCAGCCGTGCCAGCCGATCTCGCCAACCAGCCAGCGCGGCGCATCGGAGACCGGCTGCACCGGCACGCGCGACATCATTTCGGCCACGGTGGCATTGGGCAGCAGCACGCGCTCGTTGCCGGCCTGGATCAGGACGCCGCGGATTTCGTCATTGCTGGCGTAGCTCATGGTGCGTCTCCGTTGTCGTCCTGCTCACCCCAGCGCGCGGCAATTGCCTGCGCCAGTTCCTGCGGTTCACCGGCCACCATGCCGGCAGCCACCACGGCGGTGGCCGCCGCCGGGTCATAGCAGCCCTCGCCCACCTGCCCGGCCACCCACGCACCGGCGGCAGCCAGGTCCAGCGCCGGGCCTACGTGGGCCAGGTCGGCACCGCTGAGCAGCACCAGTGCGGTGTGTTCGGCCGGCAGCGAAGCGAGCGAAATACCATTGGCATCGCTCTGGAAATGCAGGCCATCGCTGGCCGCGCGCACGCCGATATCATCGGCCAGCACGTGCACCTCGCCCGGCACCGCGTGCTGGCCGGCCTCGGCCAGCTGCACCGGCAACGGCGAAACGCGGGACATCTGCTTGACCAGGTTGCCGTAGCGGCCACCATCCAGACGCATGTGCACCAGGACCGGCACGCTCAACGACGCGGGCAGTGCGCCGAGCAGGCGACGCAACGCATCCGGGCCACCGATGCCGGCCAGCACCAGCAGCGATGCGGCACGCGCACCGGCCGGGGCGGCGGCATCCAGATCGACCAGGCTCAAATGATCGGTATCGAACGAGGGCTGCGGCGCGACCACCGGCGCCACGGCTTCTGCCGATACGGGTGCTTCGATCGATTCCTCGACCAGCGACCAGGCGGTGTGATCGAAGGAGACCGGCGGTGTCGCGGGCGCCGCCGGTTCGGCCAGTGCCTGCGGCGCCGAAGGCGGATCCAGAGGCTCGGGCACGACCGGCTGCAGCGCCGCCAGGGCCTGCTCCAGCGCGATCGGTTCGTGCAGGTCTGCCGGTGGCGAATACAGGCCGTCGGCCGGAACGTCATCGGCCCAGCTCAGCGCCTGTTCCAGGTGTGGCTGCAGGGCTTCTTCCTGCGGCGCCGGCGCGGGCGCCGGATGACCAGGCTCCAGCTGCAGGCTGGGCTCTTCTTCGGCGCCCGGCGGCAACACCTGCTGGTGGCCGTGCAGCTTGGCGGCCAGGTGGCGCCCCCAACGTTGCGCCTCCCAGCCGTCGCGGCGGGCGGCCAGCTCAGCCTCATCGAACACCAGGGTCAGCCCCGGTGCCGAGAGCGCGGCTTCCAACCGTTCCAGTGCGTCCTCGATGGCAGCTTCCAGTGCGATCACCACGAACTGCGGATCCGCGGCCTGCAGGACCTGCGGCTCCAGGCCGTTCGGATCATCTTCCAGGACCAGCTGTACATCGGCATGCGCCAGTGCCTCGCGCAGGCGTTCACGCGCCGCACCGGGGCGGGCCAGCAGGGCGACGGCCGGGGCCGGATGGGTTTCACTCACGGACACGGGCGATCCCCAGCAGGTCGTACACGTTACGCATCAGGTCCAGTTCCTGGTACGGCTTGCCCAGATAACGCTGGACACCGATCTCGAAGGCACGCTGGCGGTGCTTGTCGCCGCTGCGCGAGGTGATCATCACGATCGGCACATCCCTGTAGCGCGGATCGGCACGCATCACAGTGGCCAGCTCGTAGCCGTCCATGCGCGGCATCTCGATGTCCAGCAACATCAGGTCCGGCACGCGCTCTTCCAAGCGCTCCAGTGCTTCCACGCCATCGCGGGCGACACTGACTTCGAAGTTGTGGCGCTCGAGGATGCGGCCGGTCACCTTGCGCATGGTCAGCGAGTCATCGACCACCATCACCAGCGGCACCTGGCGTTCGTCGCGCGGCGCATTGGCCAGCACCGGTGCCGTCGGGTTGGCCAGGAAGCGGCGCACCAGCGGCGCGACGTCCAGGATCACCACCACGCGGCCATCGCCGGTGATGGTGGCACCGTAGATGCCCGGTACCGATGCGATCTGCAAGCCGACCGGCTTGACCACGATTTCGCGGTTGCCCAGCACCTGGTCGATCGCCACGGCTGCACGCAGGTCACCGGCACGGACCAGCAACAGCGGCACCTGGTCCTGGCCATCGGCACGCGCCGGGGCCTGCCCGACCAGGCTGCCGAGGTCATACAACGGATAGTCTTCGCCGCTGTAGCGGTAGCTGCTGTCGGCGGCCTCGAAACGTTCGCGCGACAGGCGGCCGATACCGCTGACCGAGGCCACCGGCACGGCGAAGGTGGTCTCGCCGATCTGCACGAACACCGCCTGGGTGACGGCCAGCGTCTGCGGCAGGCGCAGGGTGAAGCGCACGCCCTGGCCGCGCACCGACTGGATGTCGACCGAGCCGCCCAGCTGGCGCACTTCGTTGCGCACCACGTCCATACCCACGCCACGACCGGCCAGCTGGCTGACCTGGTCGGCGGTGGAGAAACCGGAGGCGAAAATCAGGTTGTCCAGTTCCTGATCGTTCGGCTGCGCGTCGGCGGCCAGCAGGCCACGGTCGATGGCGCGGCGGCGGATCGCTTCGCGATCGAGGCCGGCACCGTCATCGGCCACTTCCAGCACGATTTCCGAGCCTTCACGGTGCAGGCGGATGGCAACTTCGCCCTCTTCCGGCTTGCCGGCGGCGCGGCGCTGTTCCGGCGCTTCCAGACCATGGGCCACCGAGTTGCGCAGCATGTGTTCGAGCGGCGCGACCATGCGGTCGAGAACATTGCGGTCCAGTTCGCCGTGGGTGCCTTCCAGGGTCAGGTGCACCTGCTTGCCGGTATCCATGCCGGACTGGCGGACCACGCGGCGCAGGCGCGGCACCAGGCCATCGAACGGCACCATGCGCGCGCGCATCAGGCCGTCCTGCAGCTCGGAGCTGACACGCGACTGCTGTTGCAGCAGCGAATCGTACTGGCGCGACAGATCGTCCAGCACCCCTTGCAGGCCGCCAAGGTCGGCCGCCGATTCGTTCAGCGCGCGGCTGAGCTGTTGCAGCGTGGAGAAGCGGTCCAGCTCCAGCGGATCGAACTTCTGGTCTGCCTGGTCCTGCTCACGCTGGTAGCGGGCGACGATCTGCGCTTCGGTTTCCAGGTCGAGCCGGCGCAGCTGGTCGCGCAGTCGCGCGTTGGTGCGCTCCAGCTCGCCCATCGCACCACGGAACGCGCCGAGCTGCTGCTCAAGGCGCGAGCGGTAGATCGCCACTTCACCGGCATGGTTGACCAGGCGGTCGAGCAGATCCGCGCGCACGCGCACCTGTTCCTGCTGCGGGCGTGCCAGCGGATCTTCATCGACCACGCCTTCGGCCGGCAGCGGTGCCGACAGCGGCGCGTCGAGCAGTGCCGGCGCCGGACTGGCGACCGCTGTCGAAACAGTTTCCGCGACGCTCGCCACGTTGGCTGCAGCTACGGCAGCCGCCGCTGCCGCAGCGAGATCGGTGGTCGTACGCACCTCGAACGCATCGACCAGGTCCTGCGCCGGTTCCACCACTCGATGATCACCGGTGCGGGTGAGCAGCTGGTGCAGGCGATCGAATCCGCGCTCCAGCAACTGCACATCGCGGCGTTCGATCTCGGTGCGACCAGCGGCGACGGCTTCCAGCAACGATTCGATGCTGTGGCCAAGATCGCCGATGGCGTTGATGCCGGCCATGCGTGCGCCACCCTTCAGGGTATGCAGGTCACGCTGCAGGCCGGCCAGCACCTCGCGGTCCTGCGGCGCATCGCGCAGCTCGCTGATCAGGCCATCGCAGTGGTCGAGCAGGTCCTTGCCTTCCTCGACGAAGATGTCGACCAGCTCGCGATCGTAGACGCTGAAGTCGAGCGTATCGGCGTTGTCTTCCGGCACCGGGATGTCAAGGACGTCGGGTGCCACGGTTTCAGCCACGTCGGCGTCAGGCGCGCCAACGGCCGGGGCATCTGACACGGCATCGGCAGCTTCGGCGTGGACTTCCACCTGGCCCGGCGCGTCTTCCAGTTCGAAGAACCGCACCGGTTCGGCGGTGGCCGGCGCTGCGGCCTCCGCGATCTCCTCATTCACCGTCGCCGGGGACGGCTGATCGGCGCTCTCTCCTTCACCGATCGCCGCCTCCCCGCCGACGTCCGCATCCTCGGCAAAGGCTTCCGCCTCGCCCGGCGCGAGTTCGCTGGCCTGCAGGCCGAGCACGGACCATTGCCCGTCGTCGGCCAGGGGCTGCTCTTCGTCGATCACGTGCAGGCCGGCCTCGAGCGCGGCGTCCAGCGAGACCGGTTCTGCAAACCCCGGCGCAGCCATTTCATCCTGCAGGCTCGACAGCTCGCTGTCGAGTGGCAGTGCAGCAGGCGTATCGAATGCCTCAGCGTCCGCGACGTGCACGTGATCGAACGAGGACGCATTCAGGTCAGATGCGACGGCTTCGACAGCATCAGGAATCTCTTCGGCATCGCGGTCGTCGACCGGCAGCGCACTGGCATCCAGGTACGGCGACAGATCGTCCACGACGGTCAAACCGGCATCGTCGGCCAACAGCGGCGCGCTTTCGGCCTCCGCCTGGACACCGTCTACCTCAACGCCCGGAACGTCGTCGGCCACCTGGATCGATTCGACCACCGGTAGCGACGCCGCTCCCTCACCCGGTACCGACGGCCATCCGGCATCGAAGTAGCGCGAAAGATCGTCGCTGGCGGTCAGCTCACCGACCTCCAGCCCGCCCTCGCCCTCGATCGCGGCATCCTCGACCGGGGTTTCGGCGACATCGGCAACTGCCTGTGGTTCCTGCTCCGGCGCGACGGACGAAAGCGGGACCGCATCGGTTTCAGGCGCGACGGCTGCCGGGGCGTCCGCATCCCATTCCGCCGTCGGTTCGTCATCCAGCGCCAGCTCGGCTTCGTCGTCCTCCAGGCCCACCATCGGCCAGCGCGCTTCCGGCAACTCGCTGGCCAGCGCCTGCAGGCGCTGTGCCAGTACCTGTTGCGGTGCGATGCGCGGCTGTTCGGCCTGCAGCGCTTCCATGGTGGCGGTGATCGCCTGCGCGGTCGCATCCAGCGCGGCCACGCCTTCATCACCCGGCACCACTTCGGCGGCCAGTGCACGCTTGATGTAGGACTCGGCACCGCCGGTTACAGCCGTGATCTCGGGCACTTCGGTCATCGCGAAGGCGCCGTTCATGGTGTGCACTGCGCGCAGGAGTGCGTCGCTGACCGGCTGCGGTGCCTGCTGCGCCGAACGCAGCCAGTCCTGCAGGGTGGCCTGATGGACTTCCACCTCGGCCTCGAGAATCTCGCGCAGCACGCTGTCGATGTTGGCCGGCGTGCCGGTGGCTTCGGCCTTCTCGGCGGTATCGGCCAGCGCCGAAGCGGCAACCTCCGCGTCGAGAATGCGGCTGATCTCGTCTTCGCCCTCGGCTTCGGCCACCGGTGCAACCGATGCAGTGGCCCCGGGCAGGGGGACGTAGTAGGTCTCCTCGCCTGCACCGACACGATCGGCGATGGCCTGCATGGCCTGCAGGTCGACGCTGATGCGCTGGCCATGGCGCAGCGCCGCGTTCAGCTGCGGCAGCGCCGCATGCGCGTTGTCGACCATCGCCAGCACGGCGGGAGATGCGGCGCGGCTGCCATCCAGCACGCGGTTGAGCATGCCTTCGATCTTCCACGCGAACTCACCCAGGGTGCGTGCGCCGACCAGGCGGCCACTGCCCTTGAGGGTATGGAAGATGCGGCGGATCGGGCGAAGCCGGTCCATGTTGTCCGGCTGCATGCGCCATGCCGGCAGCAGCGTGCCGAGATTGGCCAGCTCGTCGTCGAACTCTTCCAGGAACACCTCGCGGATGTCCTCGTCGATGTTCTCGGCATCGTCGTCGAAACCCGCGTCGAAGCCCGCATTGGTGTCGGCGTCGGTCCCGGCAACGGCCGAATCCACCGCCTCCGGCACTGCCGCAGCGGCCATCGCCTGTGGATTGAAGCCGGCAGCGGCCGCACTCAACTCGGCGAAGAACTGGGCGTCGGCCTCGCTGAAATCGATCGGCGCGATGGTGTCGATATCGATCACCGACACGGCCGGCGCCGAGGTTTCCGCTGCCGGGATGGGCGCTTCGATCGACGGCGGCGTGATCAACGTTGCCGGCAGGTCATCCGGGGCCTCATCCACCTCGGCCAGCACTGCGGGCGATACATCGGCCAGCGGCGGGACGACGGCATCGACGATCTCCAGCGAAGGATGCAACGCGGCGTCATCGTCCAGCGACAGCGTTTCCATCGCATGCAGCGACAGCACGTCGTCAGCGTTGTCCAGCGCGTCGGCATCGAAGCGGAACACCACGTCGTCGGCCACGGCAGCCGCATCCTGTTCGGCCGCCACCGGGTCGAATACCGGTGCAGCATCGAAAGCGGTCGCGGAGGAATCCACCGCGTCCGTCCTCTCATCGATCACAGGCGCTGCGGTGTCCTCAAGCATCTGCGGCGCCTCGGACAGCGACCACTGCGGTGCACCGGGGGGGCCGCTGTCAGCCAGTTCGAAGCTGACCGGATCGAAACTGGCGAAGGTCGGGCTGCGCTCGTCATCGGCAGGCACGATGGCGTCGGCCTCCGGATGGAACGGCGCCAGCTCCCACTGCGGGACATCGGGCGCAGGTGCGCTGGACGCCGCGAAGACCAACGATGCCTCCGCATCGTCGTGCGTCGGCGACGGCGAAGCATCGATATCAGCCGTGCTGGCGGCCACGGCGGCCACGGTGCCCAGTGCGCCGAACATCAGGCGGTTGTCGGACACCATCGGCGCCGGCGAGGCCGGCGGCGGATCGAAGGTGAAGTCCGGCAGTGGCACCGGCACGTCGCCGGCAGCGGGCGCCGCAGGCTGCACCGGAACCTCGATGCGCTCCGGCTGCAGCGGCTCGGCCTGCAACGCAACCGGCTCACGTTCGACCGGCAGCAGTGCCGGCACTTCCGGCGCGACGGCATTGTGCTCCGGCAGCGGCCAGTAGCGCAGAGCCTCGAGGCTGCTGCGGGTGATTTCGAGGATGTCCTCGCGGCCCGGGCGGCGGTCGCGCAGGGCTTCCAGGTAGTACTCCAGGCTGGCCATGGCATCGGCCAGGGTGTCCAGCTGGCGGCCACTGGGCACGCGCTGGCGGCCGATCAGTTCGGCCTCGATGTACTGCTGCACGCCGCGCAGGTAATCGGCGGCGGTACCCAGGTCGAGCATGCGCAGCGCGCCGGACACATCGCCCAGCAGGCGTGGTACATCCTGCAGCTCGGCATGGTTCCAGCTGGTTTCGATGAAGGCGACGAAATGCTCGCGGGCAGCGGCGAAGTTGGCGATGGCTTCATGCGCCAGCACCTCCACCGTGCGCCGGTTCTCGACCGCGCTCGGATCGTCCTCGCCACTGCCGCCGGCGCCCAGATGGGCAACCTGGTCGTCCAGCGAGGCATCGACGTACAGCAGTGCACCGGCAATATCCAGCAGCAGGTTCTCGTCAATCTGCTGGCGACCTTCGACCACGCCACGCAGCGCATCGCGCTGCTGCACGACCACGCCGCGGGCCACGCCCAGGCCCATCATGCCCAGCGTATCGGCCACGGCGCCGAGCTCGTTGGCCTGGGTCTGCAGCTGTTCCGGCGCACCACCGGTGCGCAGGTGCAGGTCAAGCGCATCCTTGATGCGCAGCAGTTCTTCCTTCACCGCACTGCCGACCGTGTCGAGCAGCTCGCGGTTGCGTCCGCTCAGGCTGCCACGGGCATGGTCCAGCTCGGCCTCGGTGGCGGTGACGCTCTCCGGCGCAAAGGCCAGCAGCACACTGTCAGTGACGCCTTCTTCGCCGCGCGACGCACGGATCTCGTTGAGCAGAGGCATCAGCACGATCGGAATGTCGCGATGGCCGTTCTGCAGGCGTTCCAGATAGTCGGGCAGCAGCACGCTGCCACGCATCAGGGTTGCGCAGGCTTCATCACGGTCGGCCACGCGACCGGCGCCGATGGCATTGGCCAGCTGCTCCAGTTCTTCGGCCACCATCGCCGGGGCATACAGCTCGACCATGCGCAGGGTGCCCTGCACCTGGTGCAGGTAGCCGGCGCAGATGCGCATGCGGCTGGCATCGGTCGGGTCTTCGGCGTAGTACTCGACCTCGTTGCGCACCTGGCGCAGGGTCTCGTCCAGCTCGGGCTTGACCCAGCCCAGCGCTGCGTGGCTCATCGCATCGCGCAGACTGCTCATGGACGCGCTCCGTTCGCCGCCGCGCGGTGGCCGCGCGAGTTCTGGCGTGGGGAATGGAAATGCTTCATCGACTGGTTCCTTGCTCGCCGCCCTGCCCGCGTCACGCCGGCAGCTTGAAGTCGGCGACCGAACGGCGCAGGTCCGCCGCCAGCTGCGCGAGGTGGCCGATCGACTCGGCGGTCTGTCCGGCACCCTGCGAGGTCTGCCCGGTGATCTGCCGGATCACGCCCATGGTGCGGGTGATGTCCGAGGCGGCGGCCGACTGCTGCTGGGCGGCGATGGAGATGTTCTTGATGAGGGTGTTCAGCGCGTTTGACACGCGTTCGATCTCGGTCAGCGCGGTACCGGCGTCCTCGGCCAGGCGCGCACCAGACACCACTTCGGCCGTGGTCTGCTCCATCGAGGTGACCGCTTCATTGGTGTCGGCCTGAATGGCCTGGACCAGGTTTTCGATGCGTCGGGTCGCACCCGAGGTGCGTTCTGCCAGGCGCTGCACTTCGTCGGCCACGACCGCGAAACCGCGGCCCGCTTCACCGGCCGACGCGGCCTGCACCGCCGCGTTCAACGCCAGGATGTTGGTCTGCTCGGAGATGTCGTTGATCAGTTCCACGATCGAGCCGATTTCCTGCGACGACTCGCCCAGGCGCTTGATGCGCTTGGAGGTTTCCTGGATCTGGTCACGGATCTGGTCCATGCCCTGGATGGTCTCGCGCACCACGCCGGCACCTTCGGCAGCGATCACCACCGAGCGCTGTGCCACGTCGGCCGACTCGGCCGAGTTGCGCGACACCTGCTCGATGCTCGCCGCGATCTCCCCGATGCGGTCCGAAGCCGAGGTGATCTGGTTGGCCTGGTGCCCTGCGGCCTCTGCCAGCTGCATGGCGGTGGCCTGGGTTTCCTGGGTGGACATCGCGACCTTGGCCGAGGTGTCATTGATGGTGGTCACCAGGTGGCGCAGCTCGTCGACCGCGTAGTTGATCGCGTCGGCGATCGCGCCGGTCATGTCCTCGGTCACCGAGGCCTTCACCGTCAGGTCGCCCTCGCCGAGCGAGGAGATTTCGTCCAGCAGCCGCATGATCGCCTGCTGGTTGCGGCTGTTGAATTCCACCTGGGTCTGGTAGCGCAGTTCCTGCTCGCGCGAGCGGCTGCGCACGTTGGTGGAGACGAAGCCGATGATCGCGATCAGCGACAGCGCACCGGAGACCACGCCAATCCAGAAGTTCGGGAACAGGCGGGTGTCGGATACCGAGCCGAACGAGGAGAACGCGTCGAACAACTTGCGGCTGTCATCCAGCATGTGGGCCGAACCCTGGCCCAGCGCGGTGGCAGCGGACTGCGCCGCGAACAGCTGGCGCGAGCTGGCCAGGATCGCGTCGGCGTCCTGCTTCATCGCTTCCCACTTCTGCTGCGACTGTTCCAGCGCGGCCACGGCGGCGGCACCGCGCACGGCGGTGATGCCCAGTTCCTCGTTGCCGTTGCGCAGGCCGTCGAGCACCTGCGAGAACACGGTGATGTCACGTGCCAGCGCATCGCCGGAGGTCGCCGCGGCGCTGCCACCGGCACGCATTTCGGTCACGCGGCGGGCCATCGAACCGGCCACCACAACCTGCTGCAGCGCGCTGTACACCTGCGACGACGGCGCGCCGGAAGCGGACATCGCACGCACCAGCTCGTTCAGCTGGGCCTGCAGGCCCGGCACTGCGCCGGTGAAGTTGTTCGCGTTGCCGGCCAGCGCCAGCACGGCCGGCTCGCTGGCCACCAGCTGCCCGGCCTGCTTGCCCAGCGGCGCCCAGGTCTCGCCGAGGGTGGCGATGGCACCGGCTACGCCCGGCTCCTTGCCGTAGCGTCCCTGCAGGGTCGACACGTTCTGCTCGATCGCGTTGCGGGTGGCCTTGAAGGCGGTGAAGGCCTGGGCGTTGCCGCCGACCGCGTCACGTCCCTGGTTGGCCAGCTGCTGCGACAGCACCTGCAGGTCGGCGGCCTTGGAGCCGGCGTCGGCAAGGCGGCTGCCCTGCCAGGTGGCGACGCCGGTGTTGACGCCGAACAGGATCATCGATGCCAGCAGCAGGAACAGCCAGAGGTTGCTGCCGCCCAGCCGCAGCTTGCCGGTCTTGGTGGCGTCCGAAGCAGTACTCATCGTTCAACCTCGATCTTCAATGCAGGGGGCGATGCCCGGCCTCAGGCCGCGGCTTGCCGGAATTCAGGGGTGCGCGACAGCAGCGAGAGCGAGAACACGCCCCAGTCATGGCCGTCGGCATGGAAAGCACGATCGACGAAATGCCCGTAGCGGCCATCGGCCAACGTGCCCGCTTCGATCTGCTGGTCCAGCTCGAAGCTGCGCTGGCCGAACAGTTCATCGATGGTCAGTGCGACGTCGCCGCCGGCCTGGCGCATGATCAGCACGCGCTGGCCTTCCTGCTGCACGGTGCGCGTGCCTTCCAGGAAGTACTTCAGGTCGACCACCGGGAACAGGTTGCCGCGCAGGTTGCCCACGCCCAGCAGCCAGGGCTGCGCACAGGGCACCGGGGTCACCGGCGGCATCGGTACGATTTCCACCACTTCGCGGAAATCGGACACCAGCCGGCGCTGGCCGACGCGGAAACCCACGCCACGCCACAGGTCCTGGGCAAACTGCTTTCCGGGCAGCTGCACCGCATGGGCCAGGCTGCGCCGTTCATAGGCTTCAAGGATGTCGAAGGGCGAGCGCATCAGGCCACCAGTTCGTTGATCCGCGCGATCAGTTCATCCTCGCGCGGCGGCTTGACGATGTAATCGGCGGCGCCCTGGCGCAGGCCCCAGGCCTTGTCGGTTTCCATCGCCTTGGTGCTGACGATGATCACCGGGATGTGCTTGATCGCCGCATCACGGGCCATCGCACGGGTCGCCTGGAAGCCGCTCATGCCAGGCAGGACCACGTCCATCAGCACCAGCTGCGGCACCTGGTCGCGGACCAGCTGCAGGCCATCCTCGGCGTTGTCCGCTTCCAGCACTTCGTGGCCGGCACGGCGCAGCCACTGGGTGAACACCGCGCGGTCGGTCGGTGAATCCTCGATCAGGACGATACGAGCCATTGTGCCTTTCCCCCCTGGTCAGGCGTTGACGTATGTGCGGATGGCACCCAGCAGTTCTTCACGCGTGAAAGGCTTCGTCAGGTACTGCTCCGAGCCGACGATGCGTCCCCGCGCCTTGTCGAACAGGCCATCCTTGGACGACAGCATGATGACCGGGGTCGCCTTGAACAGCTGGTTGCCCTTGATCAGCGCGCAGGTCTGGTACCCGTCCAGGCGCGGCATCATGATGTCGACGAAGATGATCTGCGGTTGCTGGTCTGCGATCTTGGCAAGCGCTTCGAAGCCGTCGGTGGCGGTGACCACCTCGCAGCCTTCGCGCTTGAGCAGCGTTTCCGCAGTCCTGCGGATGGTCTTCGAATCATCGATGACCATCACCCGGAGTCCTGCGAGTTCCCCGCCCGCAGTCGTGTTTTCAGTCATTGCCTATCCCCAAGCGCACGGCCCGATCTCTGGCGGGGGCCGCTGCGAAAGCGTATCTATATCGCACTTTCCGCGCCCGCTTCAAGGCCGCCCCACGGCGCGGGGCATGGCCCCCTCCTGAACGTGACGGGTTTCGCAATGAGTGCGCGACCGCCGGGCGGACGCTGCGTTGCAGTATGGCAGGGAGGCGCGCGACCGGCGTTGCCGCTACCATCAACGCCTTGCCTGACAGGTGCGCCCATGCCGTTGAACGTCATCGTGGTGATGGACCCCATCGCCCACATCAAGATCGCCAAGGACACCACCTTCGCCATGCTGCTGGAAGCCCAGCGCCGCGGCCATGCCCTGCACTACGTGCGGCCGGGCGGACTGGCCTTGGAAGGTGGCGTGGCGGTGGCCCAGACCGCGCCGCTGCAGGTGCGCGACGACCCGGCCGGCTGGTATGAGCTGGGTGAGTTCAGCCGTACCGAGTTCGGGCCCGGCCAGATCGTGCTGATGCGCAAGGACCCGCCGGTCGACGCCGAGTACATCTACGACACCCAGGTACTGGACGTGGCCGCCGCTGCCGGTGCCTGTGTGGTCAACAACCCGCAGGGCCTGCGCGACTACAACGAGAAGCTGGCAGCCCTGCTGTTCCCGCAGTGCTGCCCGCCGACCCTGGTCAGCCGCGATGCCAAGGCGCTGAAGGCCTTCGCCCTCGAACACGGCCAGGCCGTGCTGAAGCCGCTGGACGGCATGGGCGGCCGCTCGATTTTCCGCAGCGGCCAGGGCGATCCGAACCTGAACGTGATCCTGGAGACACTGACCGACGGCGGCCGCAAGCTGGCGCTGGCCCAGAAGTTCATTCCCGACATCACCGCCGGCGACAAGCGCATCCTGCTGGTCGACGGCGAACCCGTCGATTACTGCCTGGCGCGCATTCCCCAAGGTGACGAGTTCCGCGGCAACCTGGCGGCCGGCGGCCGTGGCGAAGGGCGCCCGCTGAGCGAGCGTGACCGCTGGATCGCCGGCCAGGTTGGCCCGGAGATGAAGCGCCGTGGCATGCGCTTCGTCGGCCTGGACGTGATCGGCGATTACCTGACCGAGGTCAACGTGACCAGCCCGACCTGCGTGCGCGAGCTCGACGCGCAGTACGGCCTGAACATTGCCGGCACCCTGTTCGACGCGCTCGAGGCCGGCCTGCGCTGATGGCGTCCGCACCCGCCGTTCTGCCCCCGCCGCCACGCGAAGCGCAACGGCTGGGGGCCACCATCGCACTGTCGGTGCTGGTCCACGCCCTGCTGATCCTGGGCGTGGGCTTCGCCGTGAAAGGCGATGCTCCGCTGGTGCCGACGCTGGAAGTGATCTTCAGCCAGACGCGCACCGCACTGACGCCAAAGCAGGCTGATTTCCTTGCCGCCGCCAACCAGGAAGGCGGTGGCGAGCACGACCGCGCACAGCGTCCGCGCGACAACCAGGCCGGCATCGTGCCGCAGGCGCAATCCGGACTTAGCCCGGTTCCCCAGCAACAGCAATCGGCCGCGCCGGTTCCGCCGCCGCAGGCACGGGTGGTCAGCAGCCGCAACGGACAGGACTCGGTGGCACAGGCGCAGGCCCAGCCAACCCCGGAACGCCCCGAGCCGGACGCGCCGTTGAGTGCACGCGAGCAGCGCGATGTGGAGATGGCGCGACTGGCTGCCGAAGTGCATCTGCGCTCGGCGCAGTATGCCAAGCGCCCGAATCGCAAGTTCGTGTCGGCCAGCACGCGTGAATATGCCTATGCCAATTACCTGCGTGCCTGGGTCGACCGTGCCGAGCGCGTCGGCAACCTGAATTACCCGGACGAGGCCCGGCAGCGACGGCTCGGCGGCCAGGTGGTGATCAGCGTGGGCGTGCGGCGCGATGGCAGCGTGAAGAGCAGCCGCATCCTGCGTTCAAGCGGGACGCCGCTGCTGGATGAAGCGGCGCTGCGGGTGGTGACGCTGGCGCAGCCATTCCCGCCGTTGCCGAAGACCGAGGACGAGATCGACATCCTGCAGGTGACCCGCACGTGGGTGTTCCTGCCCGGCGGCGAACTGCGCGACGACCGGTAGGGTTTTGGTGCCCGGGCCTGCGGCCCGGGGCCCGCTGAAGGGCTAGAGCAACAGCAGCGGTTGGTGTCCTGAAGCTTGGCGGGGCGGTGTCGGGCGGCGGGGACGCCGCAAGTACGTCCGTGTAGGCTTAGCCGCGGCATCCATGCCGCGGATACCCCGCCGCCCGACACCGCCCCGCCTCTGACAGATCACGGCGCACCATTGCTGTTGGTAGCTGTCGACCTTGGTCGACACACATCCACGCCATGCATGGATGCGAGCGAAGCGACCCGCTTTTGATTTTGATTTTCTTTGATTTTCCGTGGCGGACGCACACGGAAACTGTCCGCGCCCGGGCGGATGGGCTGCGCAGGGGCGTGAGCCGCATGGGCCCGAGACATGCCTCGGGCGGGTTGGGCAGGACGCCCAACCCCGGTCTTGCCGTGTGCGCAGGACAGCGCACACGAGCAAGTGGCGACCGAGCTTACGTGGGTGAGGGCGCTTTGCTTGCGAAGCACTGCTTCGCAAGCGCCCGAACGCACAGCCGCCAGCGGCTGGGCCGGGCCCCGGAGGGGTACTTGCAGCGCCCCCTGCGCAGCCCACCCGCCCGGCCAACCCCACGAATACGCGATCAGCGCCCCGCCACGAGGGGCTCAGCCGTTGGCCTTCGCCTTCGCCTCGCGCGCGGCTTGCTGCTCGACCAGGGTCAGTGCTACGTTGTCGCGCAGGTACGCCGGCTCGACCTTCTCCGGTGCGGTCGCCTCGCCACGCGCGAACGCCGGCACGGCCAGTGCCAGCACGTCCGACGCCCGCGGCAATGCCGCAGCATCGAAACCGCGCAGGCCACTGCCCAACTGTGCCACCAGCGCGCCGTCGGCCGCGCCGAAACCGGTACCCACACCGTAGACGGACAGCCCTTCAGGCAGCGCCACCGCGGCAGGCGCGCATACGCGCTCGGCATCGCGCGCAACCGGCAGGCCGTCCACGCGTTCGAAGCGCGCGACGTAGAGTTCGCCCATCCGGGCATCGATTGCCGACAGGATCTGCGTTTCTTCCACCGGTGCCCGCAGCGCCAGCACCTGCAGCGTCGAAACCGGCAGCAGCGGGCGGTCCAACGCCAACGCGATGCCTTGGGCGATGGCGATCGCCAGGCGCACACCGGTGAACGCCCCCGGGCCGCGACTGAGCGCGATGCCGTCGAGCTGGCGACGGCTGATGCCGGCTTCGGCCAGCAGCGCCTCGGCCCATGGCAGGCTCAGGTCGGCATGCCGGCGCGGGGCGATCTCGAAGCGTTCCAGCACCTGCCCATCGACATGCAGGGCAACGGAGCAGGCTTCGGTGGCGGTTTCAAAGGCGAGCAGTTTCATCAGATCAGGTCAGAACAGGGGGAACGTGGCACCGGGAGCCGGCTCCGGGCCCGGCGCAACAGCGGCCGGGTCAGCCGGATCATCAGACACGGGCACCCATTGTGGCGTAAAGAAGGCCTGCACATCGGCCAGGCTGCGGGTGCGGCGGAAGGGTGGTAGTGAATCCAGGAAGACCCGGCCATAGCCACGGTTGAGCAGGCGCGGATCGCACAGGACCAGCACGCCACGGTCGCTTTCGCTGCGGATCAGGCGACCGACACCCTGCTTCAGTGCGATCACCGCCTGCGGCAACTGTTCGTCGCGGAACGGATTGCCGCCCTGGCTGCGGATCGCCTCCAGGCGTGCCTCGTACACCGGATCGTCCGGTGCCGCGAACGGCAGCTTGTCGATCATCACCACGCTCAGCGCTTCGCCGACCACGTCCACGCCCTCGCGGAAACTGGCCGAGCCCAGCAGCACGCCATTGCCCGATTCACGGAAGCGCTGCAGCAGCGTCGCGCGCGGTGCCTCACCCTGCACGAACAACGGCCATGGCCCGTCGCGCAGTGCTTCGGCCGCCTCGCGCAATGCACGGTGCGAGGCGAACAACAGGAATGCCCTGCCCTGCGATGCCTGCAGCACCGGCCGAAGGGTCTGGATCAGCGCGGTTCCGAAGCCCCGTGCAGCCGGATCAGGCAGGCCTTCCGGGAGGTAGCACAACGCCTGCTCGGGCCAGTTGAACGGACTCGGCTGGACCAGGGTATGCGGATCGTCCAGGCCCAGGCGCGCGGCGATGTGGTCGAATCCATTGCCCACGGTCAGCGTGGCCGAGGTGAAGATCCATGCCGCGCGGCTGCGCTCGCGATGCTCGCGCAGCGGGCCGGACACATCCATCGGCGTGCGCTGGCAGCGGAAACCCCGTGGCGTGAGCTCGTACCAGAGCACATCGGTGGCACTGGCGTGATCCGCCGGATCGGCATCGAAATCGAGGGTGGGTTCATCATCGCCCAGCCAGCGCTGCAACCGCGACACCGCCTCGCGCGCCCGCGCATGGCAGGCGTCCAGACCCGCCGCCGATTCGCGCAGCGGCTGAAGTGCCTGCTCCAGCGCCACCAGGCCGGCCATCAGCGTATCGAAACCGTCGCGGACCTGTGGCATGGCCAGCGCACGCCACTGCGTACCCCGCGGCGGGAGCCCCTCCATCGCCGAACGCAACGCCAGCAACGCCTGTTGCAACTGGTCGACCGGCTCCTGCAGCGCCGATTGTGCGCCCCCTACGCCGCGCGCTTCAGCCAGGCAGTCGCGACCCAGTTCCTGCCATGGGCGCATGCCGAAACCTTCGCCGAAGAACTGCGCTGCCAGTTCGGGCAGCTGGTGTGCCTCGTCGATGACAAAGGCCTGCGCCCCCGGCAGCAACTCGCCGAAGCCGTCCTGTTTCAGTGCCAGATCGGCCAGCAGCAGGTGGTGGTTGACCACCACCACGTCGGCGGCCTGCGCACGCTGCCGTGCGCGCACCACGAAGCAGTCGTCCCAGAATGGGCAATCGGTGCCCAGGCAATTGTCGACAGTGGAGGTGACCATCGGCAGCAGCGGCGAGTCATCGGCCAGGCCCTCCAGTTCGGCGATGTCACCGAACTCCGAGCGCCCGGACCACGCCAGGATGCGCTGGAACTGCGCGGCCTGTTCGGGACTGGAAAACCGCGGCTCGCCCCGCGCCTGCTGCAGTCGGTAGCGGCACAGGTAGTTCGCGCGCCCCTTCAGCAGCGCGCTGCGCAGGCCGACGCCCAGCGCCTGGCGCACGCGCGGCAGATCGCGGTGGTAGAGCTGGTCCTGCAGCGCGCGGGTACCGGTGGAGATGATGGTGCGCAGCCCGGACAGCAGCACCGGCACCAGATAGGCGAAGGTCTTGCCGGTGCCGGTACCGGCCTCGGCCAGCAGCAGGTCCCGCTGCTGCAGCGCATCGGCAATGGCTGCGGTCAGGTGCAGCTGTGCCGGACGCGGGACGAAGGCATCCAGGTGCGAGGCGAGCGCGCCGCCTTCGCTGAGGGCTTCGCGGCTGGCATGGACAAGGTCGGACATCAGAGGGAAAGGATACCCGGCCGGGCGCTGCCCGGCACCCGCTTCAAGCCAGAGCGCAGGCAAAAGCAACAGCAACAGCGTGGTTCATGGCTCTGGGTTGCTGCGTGTTTGGCGGGGCAGGAGGGGCAGGCAGGACACACCGTAAACCCGTCCATGGGGGCTCGATGGCGCCATCCATGGCGCCAACGGTCCTGCCTGCCCCTCCCGCCCCGCCTTCGACAGTTTCCCGGTGACGGATGGACGTGCTTCGTGGCGTCGCGCTTGCTCGACTGATTCAGAAGCGGTGGGTCGAACGGAAACAAGAAGGGGTCGGATCCGTTTTCCTGCGGAAAACGGATC
>NZ_JAXBRE020000027.1:0-54832 GCF_047520985.2 Stenotrophomonas sp. BR163 | reverse complement strand
CGTCTCAGCCGGATGGACCCGCTGGTCGAACTGGCCAACCGTGGCTAAGCTTGGCAGCCGCATCCATGCGGCTGACACCCCGCACTCCGACACCGCCCCACCTCTGACACAATCCCGCAGCTGTTGGTGGGTGTCGACCTTGGTCGACACATCTGTCAGATATCGAATGAAATTCCGGGGTCAGATCCGTTTTCCTTCGGAAAACGGATCTGACCCCAAGAGCAATTCCCACAGATCGCGGAAATCTGTCGAAGGCGGGGTGGGTCCGGTTGCGGGGGCGTGAGCGCCATGGATGGCGCGACCGAGGCTACATGGACGTATTTACGCCGTCCCCCTCAACCGGACCCACCCCGCCTCCCTACAGGAAACCAGCTTCTGCCGTTGCTTCGGCTCTGGCCTCTGCAGGTGCAGGGCTGCAAGCCCTGCAAACCCAATCCCCACTTAGTACAGCGTGCGCTCCGGCGCACCGGCCGGCGGCGGGGTGTACTGGTACAGCCAGGTCTCGGTGAGGGTCTTGCCACCACTGCGCAGGAACAGGCGGATGTCGATCTGCTCGGTACTGCCTTCCGGCGGCACCAGGTCGAACATCGCGCGATAGCCGTTGATCTCGCGCAGCGGGCGCGCCGAAACGATCTCGACCCGGCCACGGCTGGCTTCCACCACCGCTTCGACCTCGGCCTTGTCGATCAGCCTGGCCAGTTCGCCACCTTCGAAGTCCACCGCGAAGCGCCAGCTGAAGTACTCGCGCTTCTTGCCGACCACACCGCCCAGGCCGGTGCGGCTGGCCACGCAGTGCGCCAGCGGCGGGCGTGCCGGCGGTTCGGCGCCCCAGTACAAGCGGTAACCGACCAGCAGCTCCTGGCCCGGCTGCGGCTTTTCCTTCGGGTTCCAGAACGCCACGATGTTGTCGAAGGTCTCGTCCACGGTGGGAATCTCCACCAGCTGCACCGAGCCTTCGCCCCATTCGCCCTTCGGCTCCACCCACAGGCACGGGCGCTTCTCGTAGAACACGCCGTCGTCCTGGTAATGGTCGAAATTGCGGTCGCGCTGCAGCAGGCCGAAGCCGCGCGGGTTGCGGTCCACGAACATGTTGAAACGCAGGTTGCGCGGGTTCAGCAGCGGCCGCCAGATCCACTCGCCGGCACCGGTCCACAGCGACAGGCCATCGGTATCGTGGATCTCCGGGCGCCAGTCCCAGCCCATCCGGCGGTCGTTCTCGCCCACCTGGTACATGCTGGTGCACGGGGCGATGCCCAACCGCTCGATCGCCTTGCGCGGGTACAGCGCGCTGTCGATGTCCATCAGCAGCACGTCGCCATTGGTGATCGCGAAGCGATAGGCACCGGTCACGCTGGGCGAATCCAGCAGGCCATAGACCACGATCGTCTCCGAATCGGCCGACGGCTGCTCCAGGTAGTAAGCGATGAAGTCCGGGAATTCCTCCGGCTTGCCCATGCCGGTGTCGATCGCCAGGCCACGCGCGGATTGGCCGTACTGGCCTTCCTTGCCGACGGCGCGGAAGTAGCTGGCGCCAAGGAAGGCGGCGAAGTCGCGGTCGGTGTCCTTGCGGGTGTTCAGGCGGAACCCGGCGAAACCCAGATCGGCCGGCAGCTCGCCATCCTTGATGCCGCTCTTGCCGTAGTTGAACGCCGCGCCGTCATACGCCAGTTCCTGCGCCTTGCCGTCGACCACGTCGAACATGCGCACCGGCGAATGGAAGTACAGGCCCAGGTGGAAGAACTTCGCCTGGAACTTGCCCGGCTGGTCGGCCCACAGCGCATGGTCCTGGCGGTAGCCGATCGACTGGTACTGGTCCCAGTCCAGGCCTTCCAGGCGGCCCGGCAGCACCCGCTTGTGGCTCTTGTAGGGTGCCTGTGCAAGCGCGCGCGCCTGGCCCTTCAGGGTGGCGAAGTCGAACGGCTGCGGTTGGCCGAGGCGGCGCAGGCCCATCTGGCCGCTCCTGCTGGCCGCGCACGCGGGCAGGGACGGCAGGCCGAATGCAGCCAGGGCGAGGGAGGCATTGCGGATGAAGTCGCGTCGTTGCATGCAGGCGCGTCAGGCACAGAGGGAAGATCGGCCATGATAGGCAGACAAACGTTAACGGGCAGCGGAGACGCGCCCTGCCCGTTCAGCTGCCGCTGGTCGCCGGCTCAGCGCTGGCAGTGGCTGCACCAGACGCTGGCGCGCTGGCCGATGGTGGCGTGCTTCAGCGCGCGCCCGCAGTTCGGGCACGGCAGCCCGTCGCGGCCGTACACCAGCAGCTCCTGCTCGAAGTAGCCCGGCGCACCATCGGGGCTGATGAAATCGCGCAGGGTGGTGCCGCCGCGGGTGATGGCGTAGCCCAGGATCTCCTTCACCGCGTCGGCCAGCCGCTGGTAGCGTTCTCGCGAGATCTTTCCTGCCTCGCGCAACGGACTGATGCCGGCCTTGAACAGGCTCTCGGCGGCGTAGATGTTGCCCACGCCCACCACCACCGCCTGGTCCATCAGGAAGGTCTTCACCGGCGCGCTGCGGCCCCGGCTGCGGTCGAACAGGTAGTCGCCGTCGAACGCGTCGTCCAGTGGCTCCGGGCCCAGCCCCTGCAGCAGCGGGTGGATCTCCCCAGCCGGCTGCCAGAGCAGGCTGCCGAAGCGGCGCGGGTCGTTGAAGCGCAGCAGGCGGCCGTTGTCCAGGCTGATGTCGACGTGGTCATGCGCCCGCAGCGGGGTATCACCGGGCAGCACGCGCAGGCTGCCGGACATGCCCAGGTGCAGCACGGCGCTGCCGATGGCGGTATCCAGCAGCAGGTACTTGGCGCGCCGGCGGATGTCCTCGATGCGCTGCCCCGGCAGCAGCTCGGCCACTTCCGGTGGAATCGGCCAGCGCAGGTCGGCGCGGCGCAGGATCACGCCATGCACGCGCCGGCCCTGCAGGTGCGGCGCCAGGCCGCGGCGGGTGGTTTCGACTTCGGGCAGTTCAGGCATGGGGCGATTCTACGCCCGCTCAACGCGGCGGCGCGGACAGCTCGCGGGCATCCAGGAAGCCATCACCGTTGGCATCCTGCTTGTGGAAGCGCTGCACGATCACCTGCCGCTGCTGCTCGCGGCGGATTGCCCTGCCCTTGCCGCCGGGCAGCTCGTCGGCGCTCAGTACGCCATCACCGTTGCGGTCCATGCGATCGAAGGCATACAGCATCCACTGCACGTACTCGGCCTCGCTGACCTTGCCGTCGCCATCGCTGTCCATCCGCTGCAGATAGCTGGCGGTGTCGGTGACCTGGGCCAGCGCCGCACCCGGCAGCAGCGCCGCCAGCAGAAGCCCGTACCCTGCCCTCACGCGCCCACCAGACTGTAGCCCTTCAAGCGTGCGGCGTAGGCCTGCAACGCCGCGATACCGCTTTCCTCGGCCTCGCGGCACCACGCCTGCAGCTGATGCAGGCGCTCGGCGGCGTCGTGGCCACGGGCTTCCAGCAGCGCAGCCAATCGCCCGCGGTACTCGACCAGGGTGCGGATGCGCGGCCGCTGCGCCACCCATGCGCTGAGCTGGGCGCGGCTGTCCGGCTTCAGCCAGCGGCCATCGTTGACCAGGCCACGGCGCAACCGGCGTGGCAGCAGGCGGCGCAGCTTGGCCCCGGCCTGCGCGGCCTCCTCGCGCAGGGCCGGCATGAACACGTTGCGCTGGTAATCGGTCATCGCCTGGAAGCGGTGCGACAGCAGCGCCTTCAGCGTTTCGGCATCGGGCACGGCGATGTTCGGGCGCACGTCCATGGCCGGTGCCACCCGCAGCACCCTGGCCAGTCGCAGCGCCTGCAGCAGGCGGATCGCACTCCAGCCGATGTCGAACTCCCAGCGCCGCATCGCGAAGCGCGCCGAACTGGGGAAGGCATGGTGGTTGTTGTGCAGCTCCTCGCCACCGATCCAGAACCCCCACGGCGTGAGATTGGTGGAGGTATCGGCCGACTCGTAGTTGCGGTACCCCCACCAGTGGCCCAGGCCATTGACCACGCCCGCCGCCCAGAACGGGATCCACGCCATCTGGATCGCCCACAGCGCCACGCCGGGCAGGCCGAACAGCACGCTGTTGATCGCCAGCAGCACTACCGGCCCCAGCGTGGCGTGCGGGGTATACAGATGGCGCTCGATCGCGTCGTCCGGCGTGCCGCGCCCGTACTGCTCGATGTCCGCGCGCATGCCGCGCGCTTCGCGGTACAGCTCCACGCCATGCCAGAACACCTTGCCGATGCCGCGGGTGACCGGGCTGTGCGGATCGTCCTCAGTCTCCACCTTGGCGTGGTGCTTGCGATGGATGGCCACCCACTCGCGGGTGATCATCGACGTGGTCAGCCACAGCCAGAAGCGGAACAGGTGCGCCAGCGCCGGATGGAAATCGACCCCGCGATGGGCCTGGCTGCGGTGCAGGTACAGGGTTACCGAGAAGATGGTGATCTGGGTGAAGACCAGCAGCACGCCCAACATGGCCCACCAGCCGAGGCCGAGCACACCACCGGTCAACAGGGACATCAGGGCATCAGACATGGCAGCTCTCCGGATCGACGCGGGGATGGCAGACATGATGGGCGCTTGCGTTGCAAACTGCATCCCTGCGGCGATGTATCGCATCGCCATCCGTGGCACCGTTCACAGTTGGGGACCTGAGTTGTCGAGCCTTGATCCACGCGCCAGCACCATGACTGCCGCCCCGCCCGTTGCGGAGCTGCCCCCCTTGATCGAACTGGACCGCGCCACCGTGGTGCGCGGCCAGGTGAAGGTGCTGCACGGGCTCAGCCTGCGCATCGCACAGGGCCAGCACACCGCCCTGCTCGGCCCCAACGGCTGCGGCAAGTCGACCTTCATCAAGCTGATCACCCGCGAGCTGTACCCGCTGGCGCAGGTCGACGGCTCCGTGGCGGTAAGGGTGCTGGGGCAGAACCGCTGGCAGGTGGACCGGCTGCGATCGCAGCTGGGTATCGTCACCGGCGATCTCAGCAGCAACCTGGCCGACATGCCGGGCCTGACCGTGGAACAGGCAGTGCTGTCCGGCTTCTTCGCCAGCTACGTGGTGCCGGCCTTCCGCGAAGTGACCGCCGATATGCGCGCACGCGTGGGCGAGACACTGGCGATGACCGGCGCCCTGTCCCTGCGCGACCGCGCCTACGCCGAGTTGTCCGCTGGCGAGACCCGCCGCGTGCTGATCGCCCGCGCGCTGGTCAACCGGCCGCAGGCACTGCTGCTGGATGAACCCTCCACCGGGCTGGACCTGGTCGCCCGCGAGCAGCTGGTGGCGACCATGCGGGTGCTGGCGCAGCAGGGCATCACCCTGGTGCTGGTGACCCACCACATCGAAGAGATCATTCCCGAGATCGAGCGCGTGGTACTGCTGCGCGATGGCCGCGTGCTGGCCGACGGCACCCGCGCCGAGCTGCTGCGCAACGAACCGCTGTCGGCGGTGTTCGGCGGCGCGATCACCGTCTGCGAGCAGGAAGGCCGGCTGACCGCATACGCGGGGTGATCGGCATGCCGTTGTAGAGCCGAGCCGATGCTCGGCTGCTCCTGATCACGACAAACAGCAGCCGAGCATCGGCTCGGCTCTACAGGATGCAATGCAGCGGGCCGGATATCCCGGCCCGCCACCGTCGTGCTCAGAACCGCAACGCCAGCGCGCGCGACTCGATCGGTGCCATCCGGCTCTGGTCCTGCAGCTGCAGGTCGCGCAGCTCGTACGGTGCGCCAAAACCGGCCGGCAACGCGGCCTCGTCGAACGGCAGCACCAGCTGGCCGGCGCCTGGGCCATCGAACCACGCGGCTGCATGTGCCTGCGCGACCGGCTTCATCCGGCCATCGCGGGCCGTGGCATACAGCGTGCCACGTGCCTCGTAGCGGCCTGCCGCAGCCACCTGCAGCGGCAGCGCCACCTGGCGGCTGGAAGGGTCCGGTGCTGCCTGGCCACTGAAACGCGCGGTCGGCCGTGCCACCGCGAAGGCCACCTTGCCATCGCGCAGCACGCCATCGGCCTGGGCGAACACCTGCAGCTCCCACAGCCCCTGCACGGTGCCGATGTCGGTCGGGATCCGCACCTGCGCGCGCAGGCTGCCGTCGGTGGTGCGCAGCAGGCGCTGCGGCCAGCTGCGGCCATCCGGTGCGACAAGCAGGGCTTCCCCCCCCAGGCCGCCACGACGCGATGCCAGCTGCGCGGTGGTGGCGCCGTCTTCCAGCAGGCGTGCCTGCAGCTGCACGTTGCCACCGGCCAGCACCTGCGCCTGGTTGGCCTGCACTTCCAACCGCAGCGGGCTGTTGGGCTCCAGCACCTGCACCACATAGCGGCCCTGCGCCTGCGTGCTCTGCAGGGTGTACGCACCGGCGGCACTGGTCGCGCCGGTGCGCAGCATGCTGCTGCCATCACTCACCGGCATGCCGGCATCCTGCAGCGCGCGCGCATCGACACTGCGGGCCACGCTGCTGCGGCCAGCCGGGTCGCGCACCTGCAGGGTGTTGGCCGGCAGCGCGCGGGCTCCTGCGGCCGGACTCAGCTGGATCACCGCATCGGGCGCCGTCAGCGGCAGGTCCAGGCCGCGCTGCAGCTGCGTGCCATCGACCTGCTGCCAGTAACTGCGGCTGACCGAGGCATATGGCGTGGCCGCCTGCAGCGGCTGTGCCGGGTCCAGCGCCCAGGCAAACGACAACGGCGCGTGTTCGCTTTCATCGGCAGGCAGCGGCGCGGCCACCAATGCGGCAGGCACCTGATCGCCCGCGCGGGCCGCCAGCAGAGGCTGCGCGGCCTGCGCGGCGGAAAGGGACAGTACTGCCAGCACCGCACTGGCCAGCAGGGTGGAATGGGTCGTCATGGTCATCTCCCTCACTGGGTCAGGTCGTTGCGCAGCAGGGTGCCGAGGCCGAAGCACTCGCGCCGGCTCTGGTTGTGGCTGAGCGGTTCTGCGCCCTGGGTGCGCGCTGTGTCGGTGAACCAGGTGGTGCCGGCCGCCTTCTGGCTGCTGCACTCCAGGAAGCCATCGGAGCAGGACGACAACCAGTTCTGGGTGAATTCCAGGCCAACGTTGGCGGCATAGCCACCGCAGTAGCTGTTGCTGTCCCACACCGCCGATTCCACGTCACTGCCGACCACCGCGCGGAACGGCTTGGGCAGCGCCGGGCGACCGGCCGTGCCGTACAGGTTCTGCGCGTTGTAGGTGGCCATGCTGGCCACCTGCTGCTGGCGTACCGCGTCGTTCTTGTAGCCCAGCAGCCAGCCCAGTGACGTTTCGAAGGTATTGCCGTTGAGCACCGCATCGGCCAGCGGCGTGCCCGCCGAGGACGGCGCCAGTGCGGTGACCTTGCGCACCGTGCGGATGATCTTCGGATAGCGGCTGTCGTAGGTCGGGTTGGACAGGATCCAGCGCATCACGTTGCCGCCGTTGGAATGGGTGATCACCACCAGCTGGGTGATGCCACGGCTGTCGATGAAGCCGGTCAGCTGGTTGGCCAGGCAGCCGGCGGCCTCCGGTTTCCACATGTACTGGGTGAAGTCACAGTTGATGACCACATAGTTGCTGCTGTTCGGCAGGCCCTGGCGCACGGTGTCGATGATCGCCGGCTGCCAGTAGTCCTGGGTGGCATTGGTCTGCGCGCCGGTGCCATGCACGAAGGCCACGCCGACCACGTCGGCGGCCTGCGTCGGTGCTGCTGCCAGCCCCAGAAGCAGGGCCAGGACGGTACTTCCTGTTGCGGTGCTGCGCATCGCTTCTCTCCCTCTGTCTTCGGATCCCCCCGACCCGGCTGGAACTGGACGGCCCCTGGTGCCTGCCGATGTGCCGATGCTCACGGTGCGGCCGCGTGAAAGTCCGTGCGCTGCGCCCGGATTCAGCAGACTGGCACCCTTCGATGACGTTCTTCATCTCCTGTGATGACCATGCCGGGTCTGGCCGTATGACCGATGGCCACTGCAGTGCCGCATACGGGCTGCGATCATGACGCGATGTTTTTCCTCCGGAGCCCGTCCATGTCGTTGATTTCCCACCCCGCCCGCCCGCTGCTCGGCCTCGCCGTTGCCGTGGCCCTGGCCGGCTGTGCTGCCACGGCCACCAAGCCGACCGCCGTCGAAGCCAACATCACCACCAAGGCCGTGGGCTATCTGGACAAGAGCGCTGTTCCGGCCAGCCTCGATCTGGTGCCGGCACCGCCGGTGGCCGGTTCGGCCGCCCTCGCCCTGGACGAACAGGTCAGCCGTGAAGCCCGCGCGCTGCGAGGCAGCCCGCGCTTCGCCCAGGCCGGCGTCGATGCGGAACTCGGCTTCCCCGAGGGTGCAAACCACTTCTCCTGCGCCGCCGACATCGACGTCGATGCGGTGAAGACTCCGGCGCTGTATCGACTGCTGGAGCGCAGCCGGATCGACGCCAGCGCCGCCACCAAGGCGGCCAAGAACCACTACCAGCGCCCGCGCCCGTTCATGGTCAACGGTGAGCCGACCTGCTCGCCGAAGGACGAGGATGGCCTGCGCAGGAATGGTTCCTATCCATCAGGCCACACCTCAATCGGCTGGGCCTGGGCACTGATCCTGTCGGAGATCGCGCCGGACCGCGCCGATGCCATCCAGGCCCGCGGCCGCAACTACGGCGAGAGCCGCCTGGTGTGCAACGTGCACTGGCAGAGCGACATCCTCGAAGGCCGCTTCATGGGCGCCGCCGCCGTGGCCCGCCTGCACGACAACGCGGCGTTCAACAAGGACCTGCTGGCCGCACGCAAGGAGATCGAGGCGGCGCGCAAGGCCGGTCGGCACTCCAGCCGCGACTGCGCCACCGAGAATGCGGTGCTGAAGGTGCGCCCGCAGAGCGCGCTGTAAGCCATGCCTCTGTAGCCGAGCCATGCTCGGCTCATGGCAGTCGAGCATGGCTCGACTCTACAGAACGCAGGAAACAGAAGGGCCGGCATTGCGCCGGCCCTTCTTCATTGCACTACCGCAGCCACCGCATCAGAACTTCGCGGTGAACTCCACACCCCAGGTGCGCGGCTCGTTGAGGAAGCCGGTCAGGTTGTTGAAGTCGATCGCACCGACCACGCGGGTCTGGTTGGTCAGGTTGCGGCCGAACACCGCCACGTCGTACTGGCCATAACCCCAGTTGTAGCCCAGGCGCAGGCCGCCTTCCAGCGAACTACGGCCGCGGAATTCCGGCGACTCGTAGATGAAGAAGTTCACCGCGCTGCGGTAGGCCCAGTCGGTGTAGGCGTACAGCTCGCTGCCATCGCTGAGCGGGAAGCCCACGCGCAGGGTCGCGTTGTGGATCCACTTCGGCGCCTGCGGCAGCGGGTTGCCGTTCACCAGCGCGTAGGTCTGGCCGTTGATCACCGTGGTCGGGTCGGTGATGGTGCAGCCGCCGCCACAGATCGCCACCGCCAGGTTCTTGTCCTTGATCTCGGTGTCGTTGTAGCTGCTGCCAAAGGTCAGCAGGACGTTGTCGGCCAGGTAGGCCTCCAGGTCCAGCTCGACGCCCTGGCCGATGGTCTTGTCGGCGTTGAGCAGGGTGGCGGTGTTGTTGGAACCGCCCACGGCGATCAGCTGCTGGCCATCGACGTCGTAGCGGAACACGCTCAGGCCCAGGCGCGCGCGGCGCTCGAACAGATCGGCCTTGATGCCGGCCTCGTACGAGATGACCTTCTCCGAATCGGCCTGCGACAGACCCGGCGCAAAGGCCAGGCGGCCCTGGATCGACGGCGCGCGGAAGCCCTTGGCCACACGGGCGTAGGCGTTGATGTCGTCGGTCAGCTTGTAGACGCCGCTCAGGTCCCAGCTGACGTCGTTGACGTCGGTGTTGGCCAGGTACGGGCCACTGACCGGGGTGCCGAACGGAACCGCCTGCAGCACGCTGGCGCTGAAGTCCTTCTTGTCCTGCGTGTAGCGCACGCCGGCACGCAGCTTGAAGCGGTCGGTGACGTCGAAGTCACCCGAGGCAAACACCGCCCAGGCCTTGTTGCGCTGGTTCTGCACCACGTGGCCGGTCTGCGGATTGCCCGGGGCCAGCGAGTCGTAGTTGAAGTTGTTGATGGTCACGTCTTCATCGAAGTAGAAGACGCCGGCCTGCCAGTCGAAGCGGCCCCACTCGTTGGACTCGACGCGGAATTCCTGCGTCCACTGGCGATGGTGCGGCAGGCCATCAGCCGACTCCGAGGAGAACGGAATCAGGCCCGGGCCGTAGTTGCCGGCACCGAGGAAGGCCGCACCGTAGCCACCGTCGATGTCACCGCGGTTGAGCGATTCAGCGGTCTCGTAGCCGGTGATCGAGTGCAGGGTCACCGAGCCGAGGTTCCACTGCAGGCGCGCGCTGCCCCCCCAGGTCTCCAGGTCGGAGAAGTTGACGCCGTCGTTGGCCACCTTGTCGCGGTCGAAGTTCTCGACCAGCGAATTGCCACCCTTCTGGATGATGTTGGCGCGGAACAGGCGGGCGGTGCCGTTGAGCTTGCGCTTGTGGAGGTTGAACAGCGCTTCGAAGTCATCGCCTTCGTACAGGAACTGCACGCGGCCTGCCGCTTCGTCATAGCCTTCGAAGCCGCTGTTGGGCGCGCCCACACGGGTGTTGTCGACCCAGTCGTCACGACGCTGGTAGATCGCCGAGACGCGCGCCGACCAGCGGTCGGTCAGCGGGCCGCCGTAGGCGCCCTGCACGTTCCAGCTGTTGTAGCTGCCATAGCCGACGCGGAGGTAGCCATCGGCATCCTGCGACGGGCGCGCCGAGTCGAACTTGACCACGCCGGCCGGCGTGTTGCGGCCGAACAGGGTGCCCTGCGGGCCACGCAGCACTTCCACGTTGGCCAGGTCGAACAGCGGGAAGCCCTTCAGCAGCGGGCTTTCCTGCACGACGTCGTCGTATACCAGCGACACCGGCTGCGAGGCATTGAGATCGAAATCGGTGTTGCCCAGGCCGCGGATGTAGAAGCGCGGGAAGGCACGACCGTAGGACGACTCGATGTTGAGGCTCGGCACGCGTGCGGCCAGGAAGCGGATGTCATCGCCGGCCGAACCGAGCACATCCAGCTTCTCGCCCTGGATCGCGCTGACTGCAACCGGTACGTCCTTGGCGTTCTCGACACGGCGCTGCGCGGTGACCTGCAGGGTGTCGAGGGCAACCGGATCCTTGGCGGCAGGGGTTTCCTGGGCGGCTGCTACCAACGGCAGCAGGGCGGAAAGAGCGGCAACGAGAGGGCGCGCGACCGGAAGGCGGCCACGGGAAGTGCGGGTCGGGGACATGGCGGTAGGCTGTGTTTGGAGGGGTGGTAAAACGGCGCTACCAGATAATTGTTGCAATACAGCACCTGCCCCGCAAATGCCGGCCGTTCATGGCCCCGTCGCCCTGCCCCCCGGGGCGCTCGCTAGACTCGGGGTTTTCCAGCGCCGCGGAGCCGCCGCAATGACCCAGTGGTACTTCCATGCCTCGGCCCAGGCCGACCGAATCGGACCGCTCGATGACCCGGCCGCGCGCCGCTACGCGCAGGCCAACCCGCGCGCGCTGGCCTGGTGCCAGGGCATGAGCGGATGGACCTCGATTGCCGAAGTGCCCGAACTGCAATCCGCGGCCCCGGGCATGCCCCACACCCCACCCCCGGTCCCCGCCACCGCCAGCGGCCGCGCCGACGACATCGAATTCCGCATCGTCGGCCATGAGATGCAGTTCGTGGAAATCGAGCTTGATCCCGGTGAGAGCGCCATTGCCGAGGCCGGCGCGTTGATGTTCAAGGACGCCACGGTGCAGATGGATACCGTGTTCGGCGCCGCCAATGGCGACCAGGGCGGCGGCTTCATGGGCAAGGTGATGGCTGCCGGCAAGCGCGTACTGACCGGCGAAAGCCTGTTCGCCACCGTCTACACCCAGAGCGGCCATGGCAAGGGCAAGGTCGCCTTCGCTGCGCCCTACCCTGGGACGGTGCTGGCGATGAAACTGGACCAGCACGGCGGCCGCCTGATCTGCCAGAAGGACAGTTTCCTGGCCGGCGCGCGCGGCGTGCAGATCGGCGTGCAGTTCCAGCGCAAGATCATGACCGGCCTGTTCGGGGGCGAGGGTTTCATCATGCAGAAACTGGAGGGCGACGGCTGGGTGTTCATCCACGCCGGCGGCTGCGTGGTGGAGCGCGAGCTGGCCGCCGGCGAGCGCCTGGATGTGGATACCGGCTGCGTGGTCGCCTACCACCCGACGGTGGACATGGACGTGCGTCGGGTGGCCGGCATCAAGAGCATGCTGTTCGGCGGCGAAGGGGTGTTCCTGGCCACGTTGACCGGCCCCGGCAAGGTCTGGCTGCAGTCGCTGCCGTTCTCACGCCTGGCCGGCCGCATGTGGATGGCCGCACCGCAGGGCGGCGGCCAAAGCCGCGGCGAAGGCTCGGTGCTGGGCGGCCTGGGCCGGATGCTGGATGGCGATAACCGCTTCTGACCGCCTCCGGTCGTGCCGGCCGCTGGCCGGCAACCTCCTGGACCTTGGCGCGCATCCCGGTAGTGCCGGCCGCTGGCCGGCAGCCTCATGGACCTTGGCGCGCATCCCGGTAGTGCCGGCCGCTGGCCGGCAGCCCCATGGACCGTTGCCAGTTTCCCTATGGTTGCCGGCCAGCGGCCGGCACTACCTTTATGAATGGGCGATATTTCCCACCCTGCCCGCCCCGCCGCAGCTTCGGTATGCTGGCGCCCTTTCCTGAATCCGGCGCCGTGCGCGCACTGCCGATGAGCCTGTTCCGCCCCCGCATGCTGCTGTCTGTCGCCCTGATCGGCCTGCTGGCCGGCTGCGGTGGCGACCCGGTCCGCCCCACGCCGCCGCCGGCGCCGACCGTGGTCCCGCAGGCCAAGCCGGTGAAGATCGGTATCGCGCTCGGCGGTGGCGCGGCCAAGGGCTTCGCCCACATCGGCGTGATCAAGATGCTGGAAGCCAATGGCTTCGAGCCCGCGGTGGTGTCCGGCACCAGTGCCGGCAGCGTGGTCGGCGCGCTGTATGCCAGCGGCATGGATGCCTTCCAGATGCAGAGCAGGGCCGTGGCGCTTGATGAAGCCAGCATCCGCGATGTGCGCCTGTTCTCCGGTGGCCTGGTGCAGGGCCAGAAGCTGCAGGACTACGTCAACGAACAGGTTGCCAACCGTCCTGCCGAGCGCCTGAAAAGGCCGTTCGCCGCCGTCGCCACCCAGCTGGAAACCGGCGAGCGCGCAATCTTCGTGCGCGGCAATGTCGGCCAGGCCGTGCGCGCGTCGAGCAGCATCCCCGGTGTGTTCGAGCCGGTGAAGATCGGCGGCCGCAACTACATCGACGGTGGCGTGGTCAGCCCGGTACCGGTGGACGCTGCCCGCCAGCTCGGCGCCGACTTCGTGATCGCCGTCGACATCTCCAGCAAGGCCAGCGGCAAGGCGCCGACCGACATGCTGGGTATCGTCAACCAGTCCATCTCGATCATGGGCCAGCGCCTGGGCGAGCAGGAACTGGCGCGCGCCGACATCGTCATCCGCCCGAAGGTACTGGACATCGGTGCCGCCGATTTCAGCCAGCGTGGCACCGCGATCCTGGAAGGCGAAAAGGCCGCGATGGCAGCGATGCCGCAGATCCGCGCGAAGATCCAGCAGCTGCAGCGCGCGCGCGCCGCAGCAGCCGCACCGGCACCGGTGGCCGCGCCGAAGTGCGAGGAAGCCTCGCGCCTGGGCAAGCTGATGGGCCGCAAGGACAAGTGCTGATCCATTGAAGCCAGGCCACCGGGCCCGCCCGTTGGTCGCTCAGGACTCCAGCTGCGACAGCGGCAACGCCTGGAAGCCCTTCACCGTGCGCAGCACGAAGCTGGAATTGGCATCGGCCACGCCGCCGGCGTTGAGCAGCCGGTCCAGCAGGAAGTGCGAGAAATGCTCCAGGTCGCGCACGTAGACGTGCAGCAGGTAGTCCATGTCGCCGGTCAGCGCATGGCAGGCCACCACTTCATCCCAGCCCTGCACGCTGTCCACGAAGTGGCCGATGGCGGCCTGGTCGTGTTTTTCCAGCTGCACGCGCACGAAGGCCTGCAGGCCCAGCCGCAGCTGCCGTGGCTCCAGCCGCGCGCCATAGCCGACGATCACGCCCTCGCTTTCCAGCCGCTGCAACCGCCGCAGGCAGGCCGAAGGCGAGAGATTCACCCGCGCCGCCAGTTCGGCGTTGGTGGCGCGCCCATCCCGCTGGATTTCGGCCAGCAGGCGTATATCCGTGCGATCGAACTGGACTTCTCCGGCCATTGTTGCCCCGCAACATGGTGAGTACGCAAGGATATTGCGCCAACAAGGCCAATCGGCGCAACTTTTGCAACCCTGTTGCGCGTCCCCTGCCCTAGCATCGTGGGTATCCCATCCAGGAGTGCCGCATGGACCTCGCCCAGCCCCGCCGCGTCGAACACCAGCAGACCGACAAGGGCTACGTGCCGGTGTATACCACCGCGCTCGTCGAGCAGCCATGGGACACCTACAGCGCCGACGACCACGCGACTTGGAGCACGCTGTACCAGCGCCAGCGTGAGATGCTGGTCGGCCGTGCCTGCCAGGAGTTCCTGGATGCGCAGGACGAAATGGGCATGAGCGCACACATGATTCCGCGCTTCGACCAGCTCAACGAGGTGCTCGGCGCCGCCACCGGCTGGACCCTGGTCGGGGTTGAAGGCCTGCTGCCGGAACTGGATTTCTTCGACCATCTGGCCAACCGCCGTTTTCCGGTGACCTGGTGGATCCGCCGCCCGGACCAGATCGACTACATCGCCGAACCGGACCTGTTCCACGATCTGTTCGGCCACGTGCCGCTGCTGATGAACCCGGTGTTCGCCGACTACATGGAGGCGTACGGCCGCGGCGGCGTCAAAGCGCATGCGATCGGTCCGGATGCGCTGCAGAACCTGACCCGCCTGTACTGGTACACCGTGGAGTTCGGCCTGATCGACACGCCCGAGGGCCTGCGCATCTACGGTGCCGGCATCGTGTCGTCGAAGGGCGAGTCGCTGTACTCGCTGGAATCGGCCGCGCCCAACCGCATCGGCTTCGACCTGCAGCGGATCATGCGCACGAAGTACCGCATCGACACCTTCCAGAAGACCTACTTCGTCATCGACAGCTTCGAACAGCTGATGCAGGCGACCTCGCCGGACTTCACCCCGATCTACGCGGCACTGGCCAACCAGGCGCATCTGCCGGCCGGTGAAGTGCAGGGCGACGACCGCGTGTTCCAGAAGGGCACCGGCGAAGGCTGGGCCGACGGCGGCGACGTGTAAGCGCACAACGCGCACGGCTTTGCACTGAAAACGGCGCACATGGGTGCGCCGTTTTCGTTGTTGCCTGCCTGCGCCACTGCAGCGACGCAGGCGAGGGCAGGGCACTCAGGCGTCCACGGCCCGGCAGGACCCGCGCACCATCAACTGCGGATGCACGCTGGCGGCGGTCGGTGCGTCGGGCACGTCGGCCTGGACCAGCATGGCGGCGGCGGTGCGGCCGATGTCGGAAACGTGGCGCCGCACCGACGTCAGCGGCGGCCACAGCCGCGATGCCAACGGGCTGTCGTCGTAGCTGACGATCGACAACTGCTGCGGCACCGCGATGCCTGCACGCAATGCCACCTGGTACACGCCTGCGGCGATTTCGTCGTTGCCGGCGAAAATCGCGCTGGGGCGTTGCTCGCCCATCAGCAGCCGTTCGGCGGCATGCACGCCGGACTCGAAGGTGTCGCCCGCTTCCAGCACGCGCTCGCCGGGCAGGGTCAGGCCGACCTGCGCCAGCCGATCAAGGAAACCATGCGTCCGTTCGCGCGCGGCACGCCGGTCACCCGGTCCGGCGATCACCGCAATGTCGCGGTGGCCAAGCGAAAGCAGGTAGCCCGCCGCAGCGGCAGCACCATCGCGGTCATGGGTGACCACGGCATGGTTCTCATCCTCCGAGGCATGCGCGTTGATGCGCACGTAGCGGCAGTCGATGTCATCGAGCATCTGCGCCAGCGCAGCCGATTCGGACGCACGCGGCCCCAGGATCACGCCGTGCAGCTTCTGCTGCTGCACGAAACGGCGCACGCCCTGCGGGCATTCCGGATCCTGGCTGTCGCAGGGGTGCACCACCAGCTCATAGCCAGTGCCGCGCAGCGCGTCCAGCGCGCCGTGCTGCAGGTCGACAATGCATTGGGCACCCGGGTCGTCATACACCAGGCCGATCAGGAAGGAGCGGCGGAATGCCAGCCCGCGCGCGAGAGGATCGGGCACGTAACCGACCTCGCGCATCAACGCCTCGACCTTGTCGCGGGTGTCCTTGCGCACCAGCGGCGAGTTGTTGATGATTCTTGAAACCGTTTTCTTGGAAACTCCCGACAGTCGTGCGATGTCGTTGATCGTGGCAGCCTTGCCCTTCGATGCCGGCAACGCGGCATCGCTAATAGTTCGCACTGACATGTATAGAACCAGGTAAGTCGGAGAATTCTAGCCTTGCGCCCGTCGGGCGCGAAGTTGCGGAATGTCGCAGCGGATCTGAATCGTGTCGTGTTCGACAGGTTCTGCTGCGCAAGGTTCCATTGTGATCGCTCTACTGCTTCTACATCTGAACCGTTCTTCCGCGCGTATTCACCCTGGATGTGGACGCGACGCGCGCGAACGCCAACATTCCCTTAACCATGCTCCGCTACATTCGAGGCATGGACCTGCAGACTTCTCCGTTTCCGTCATTCCGCGGCCGCGACCGGTTGATCGCCGCAGTCGACGCGGCGATGAGCTCCGGTGATCCCGAGCGCATCACGACCGACCTGCAGCTGGCGCTGCAGGAAGCCATAACCGACAGCCGCATCGAGTTGCCCGAATGCGTGCATCGGCCGGTCAGCGATCATTACGCGCGACGTCCGCTGTACCACAGCCGCGAACACGGCTACAGCGTGATTGCCATGAGCTGGGGCCCAGGGCAGGGCACGCCGCTGCACGACCACGATGCCATGTGGTGTGTGGAGGGCGTGTGGTTGGGCGAGCTGGAGATCACCCGCTACGAGCTGCTGGAGTGCGCCGGCGAGCGCTGGCGCTTCCGCCGCCACGCCGCGCTGCGCGGGGGCTGCGGCAGTGCCGGCAGCCTGATCCCCCCGCATGAGTACCACACCCTGCGCAATGCCAGCGATGAGGCACTGGCGATCTCGGTACACGTGTACGAGGCACAGATGGAGCGCTCGGCGGTGTTCGATCCGCTCGGTGGCGACTGGTACCAGCGCCGCATCCAGGCGCTGCAGGCCGACCCGGCCTGAATCCGGCGCGGTGCGGAGCAGGGCACCGTCGCGGTCCGCATGGCATCATGCGCCGCTGCGCTGCCGGCACCGGCAGCATCCGCGATGCCCTGGCGGGCAAGGAGCAAGACGATGTCCAGCGCTGATCCGCGCCTGCGCGCGCTGTTGAAGCTGGCACCGGTGATCCCGGTGTACACCCCCGAAGATGTGAATGAAGCGGTCGAAGTGGCCCAGGCGCTGTTCCGTGGCGGGCTGCCGGTGATCGAGGTGACCCTGCGCACGCCGCAGGCGCTGGATGCGATCAAGGCCATGGTCGAGGCCGTGCCGGACGCGGTGATCGGTGCCGGCACCGTACTCAATGCCGCGCAGATGCAGGCGGCGAAGCAGGCCGGTGCGCGGTTTGCCGTTTCCCCCGGTGCCACGCCGGCACTGTATGCGGCCGCGCGTGATGCCGACCTGCCGTACCTGCCCGGTGCTGCCACCGCTTCGGACCTGATTCAGGGCCTGGAGCACGGCGCGGACACCTTCAAGTTCTTCCCGGCCGGGCAGGCCGGCGGCGCCGCGCTGCTGGCCGCCTGGCACGGCCCGTTCGCCGATGTGCGCTTCTGCCCGACCGGCGGCATCAGCGCGCAGACCGCGCCGCAGTTCCTGCACCTGCCCAACGTGCTGTGCGTGGGCGGTTCGTGGCTGACCACCCCGGCGCTGCTGCAGACCCGCGACTGGGACGCCATCGAGCGCCTGGCCCGCGAGGCCTCGGTGCTGGCCAGCTGAACCTGCTTCGCGGATCTTCAAAGGTTTGATCGTGATCAAAGCGCCGGCCTCGCGCCGGCGTCATTCTGTGGGCAAGCGCACTACGGAGATCCGAACATGAATTCCACCATGAAGGCCGCTGTCGTGCGTGAGTTCGGCAAGCCACTGGTGATCGAGGAAGTCTCGGTACCGCGCCCGGGGGCGGGCGAGGTACTGGTCAAGATCGAGGCTTGTGGTGTCTGCCACACCGACCTGCACGCCGCCGAGGGCGACTGGCCGGTGAAACCGAACCCGCCGTTCATCCCCGGCCACGAGGGCGTGGGGCACGTCGTGGCCGTGGGAGGCGGGGTAGGGCACGTCAAGGAAGGCGACAGGGTCGGCATCCCCTGGTTGTACTCGGCGTGTGGTCATTGCGAACACTGCCTGGGTGGCTGGGAAACGCTGTGCGAGACGCAGCGCAACACCGGCTACTCGGTCAACGGCGGCTTCGCCGAGTACGCACTGGCCGATGCCAACTATGTCGGCCTGCTTCCGAAGGACGTGGGCTTCGTCGAGATCGCGCCAGTGCTGTGCGCCGGCGTGACCGTCTACAAGGGACTGAAGGTCACCGACACCAAGCCCGGTGACTGGGTGGCGATTTCTGGCATCGGTGGCCTGGGCCACATGGCCGTGCAGTACGCCCGCGCGATGGGCCTGAACGTGGCCGCGGTGGACGTGGACGACACCAAGCTGGCACTGGCCCGCCAGCTGGGCGCGCAGGTCACCGTCAACGCGCGCACCACCGACCCGGCCGCGTTCCTCAGGAAGGAAATCGGCGGCGCCCACGGTGCACTGGTCACCGCAGTGTCGCCGAAGGCGTTCGAGCAGGCACTGGGCATGGTGCGCCGTGGCGGCACTGTCTCGCTCAATGGCCTGCCGCCCGGCAACTTCCCGCTGGACATCTTCGGCATGGTGCTCAACGGCATCACCGTGCGCGGCTCGATCGTCGGTACCCGCCTGGACCTGCAGGAATCGCTGCAGTTCGCCGCCGAGGGCAAGGTCGCGGCCACGGTCAGCACCGACCGTCTGGAAAACATCAACGACGTGTTCGCGCGCATGCATGCGGGCACCATCGAAGGCCGCGTGGTGCTCGACTTCGCTGCCTGACCGCCTGTGCATGGCCGCCGTCGCTCCGTCCCCCTCTCCCACGGACGCGGCGGCCATGCCGATTCATCGGATCGGATCCCCTCCACATTTCGGTAGTGCCGGCCGCTGGCCGGCATGCCGGGTTCTCCGCCGCAGCCGTACAATGCGCGCATGCCTGGCGTGCTCAAGACCCTGTTCCTGTCCCTCGTTGCCCTGATCGGCGGTGTGCTGTCGCTTGCGCTGGTCAGCAGCGTCGCCAGCTGGCTGCCACCGTTGCTGGGCCTGTCGCCGGACAACAACAGCGTGCAGCTGGGCTGGGATCTCACCTTCAGCGTGCTCGGTGGCATCGCCGGGGTTTCCTTTGCCACCTATTACGCGCCCTGCTGGCCGCGATCGCACGGCTTCTCGATCTGGTCGCTGGTTGCGCTGGGCTGTGGCTACGCCATGTGGACGGCGGGTGCGGATTTCCCGTTCTGGTTCGTCATTTCACTGCTGGCGTCACTGCCGTTGCAACTGCTGGCCGGCTGGTGGTTCGGCCGTCGTCCCTCGCGCGATCCGCGCTGAGCGTATACAGGTAGTGCCGGCAACGTCTGCTTCAGCCGCGCGATGCCGTGCCAAGGGTCCGCCTTCAGCCGCTTCGCGCGCGCCAGCGCCTTGCCCATGGAAAATGCGTCGGCGGCACTGATACGAGCCAGTTCATCCCAGCGCAGCGGTACTGCCACACCGGCGGAATCGCGCGCACGCAACGACCACGAACACACACTGGTGGCACCCCGCGTATTGCGCAGCCAGTCGATGAAAATGACGCCGCCACGCTTGGCCTTGCTCATTGTGGCCACGTAGCGGTCCGGCGCCCGCTCCGCCATCGCCCGGGCGAACGCCTCACAGAACGCCTTGGCCTGTTCCCAGTCGGCCTTGGGCCGCAGCGGCACCACCACGTGCACGCCCTTGCCACCGGACAGCCGCACGAAACTCTTCAGGCCGACTTCCTGCAGGCGGTCACGGACATCACGCGCAGCGGCTTTCACCTCCGCCCAGCCCACCCCTTCACCGGGATCGAGATCGAACACCAAGCGATCCGGGTGCTCGGGATCGGCCACGGTCGCGCCCCACGGATGCAGCTCCAGTGTGTTCATCTGCACCAGTTGCAGCAGGCCCCGCACATCGTCGATGTAGACGTAGTCCTCGCGGCCGCTCTTCTGCTGCAGGGGCACCGCGTGCACGGCATCCCCCAGGCCGGGGCCATGGTGCTTCTGGAAGAAGCAGTCCTTGCCCACGCCATCCGGGCAGCGCAGCAGTGACAAGGGCCGCCCGGCAATTTCGGGCAGGATCCAGCGCGCCATGCGCTGGTAGTAGTCCGCCACGTCGCCCTTGCTGAGCTTCTGCCTTGGGAACACCACCCGCTCCGGATGGGTTATCTGGACCTCGCCCCCGGCTTCAGCACTCGATACGGCCACTCCCAGGTCCTCCTTCTGCTTGTCGATGCGCAGCCGCTTGAAACTGGACTGGCGCAGCAGGCCTTCCTTGCCCCAGCCACGGAAGGCCACTTCCGCCACCGTCACCGGCTTCACCCAGCGAACGCTGGCGGCGCGGAACGGCACATGCGCCGGCAGCTGCAGCACAGGCGTCTTCACCGCCAACGGCTGCAGCGCCTTGTGCAGCGCGCGCAGGCTCTCGTCGTCGAAGCCGGTGCCGACCCGCCCCACATAGCGCAATCCGCCGTTGTCCGGCGTGGCGAGAAGCAGCGAGCCGAACCCTACCCGGGAGCCCTTCGGTGCCGTGTAGCCGACAATCGCGAACTCGTCGGTGTCTTCATGCTTCACCTTCACCCAGCTGCGTGCACGGGTGTTCACGTAGGGCGCATCCACCTGCTTGCTGACGATACCTTCGAATCCCGCCTTGCCGCTGGCATCGAATACCTGCGGGCCATGGTCGATCACGTGCTCGCTGAAGGCCAGGGTTCCGGGCGTGGGTCCGATGAGATCCTTCAGCAGCGCCTTGCGCTCCAGCAGCGGTGAACGACTGATGTCCACGCCGGCCACACCCGGCAGATCGAACACGATGTAGCGCAACGGTTGCTTCGAACTCCCGTCGATCACACGCTGCAGCGCGGCGAAGTCGCTGCGCCCCTGCTTGTCCAGCACCACCAGCTCGCCGTCCAGGCGCGCATCCCGCACCGGCAGTGCCTGCACGGCCTGTACCACCTCGGGGAAATCACCGGTCCAATCCAGGCCGTTGCGGGAGCGCAGCGTCACCTTGCCTTCGTGCAGATCGGCCAGCAGGCGATAGCCATCCCACTTGATCTCATGCAACCAGCGCGCGCCGTCCGGTGCACTGTCGCGATGATCGGTCAACTGTGGCTTGAAGGCGCGCGGGTAGGGCGTGTCACGCGCGCCGTCCAGGTTCAGCGCTCGCGCATGCCAACGCGCATCGGCCTTGCGGGTCGCCGATCGTGCAGCCGGTGCGGCGCGCGTCGACTTGCCCACCGTGCGCTTGCTCACTGCGGATGTGCGTTTCGGCATGGGGGATTGGAGTAGATCATCTGCTTCGGCATCACGCGCTTCCCCGTCGTCGCGTTTGATCAACAACCACTGTACCTGGCGTCCCTTCATCGCTGTGCGCACCAGCTTCCAGCCGCCAGCCAGGCGTTGCCCATGCAGCACGAAGTCGATCTTTCCCGCTGCCAGTGCCTGCAGTGGATCGCCTTCGCAGGCCCATGTGCCGTGATCGAAGACCTCGACGTGGCCAGCGCCGTAGTGGCCTTCGGGAATATCGCCTTCGAAACCGGCGTAGGACAGCGGATGGTCTTCCACTTCCACGGCCAGCCGCTTGTCACCAACGCGAAGCGAAGGACCCTTCGGCACCGCCCAGCTTTTCAGCACACCGTCCATCTCAAGGCGGAAGTCATAGTGCCGCGAAGTGGCATGGTGCAGCTGTATGACAAAGATCGGCCGCCGCTTCGGATTGCCGTGTGCGGGCGTGTCGTCAGGTTCCGGTGTCTGCCCGAAGCCACCGCCAAGTCGGCGCTTTCGCCGGTACTGGTGCAACGACATGGCTCAACCTGCCTTGCGACGTGCAGCGGTTTTCTTCGCGGCCTTCTTCGTTGCCTTCTTTGCGGCCTTCTTTACCGTCGGCTTGGTGGCTGCTTTCCGCGTTGCCATCTTCTTCGCCGGCGTCCGCTTGTTCGCATCCAGGCTCTTCTGCAGCAGTGCCATGAAATCGACCACGTTGGTGCTGGCGTCCTCACGCGGTGCAGGTTCATCCTCCACCCGGGTGGTACCGCCCTTGGACTTGATGCGCTTGTTCAGCACCTGCTGCAGGCGCTCGCGGAATTCGTCGTGGTACTGCGACGGATCCCAATCACCGGACATCGACTCGATCAACTGCTCGGCCATCGCCGTTTCCTTGCTGCTGATGCGGTAATCGGCGAGCTTTCCGGTGGGCAGCTTGTAATCTTCGGGATCCACCAGTTCCTGCGGATAGCGCAGGATCATCAGCACCAGCGCGTCCGCATGCGGCATCACCGCGCACAGGTATTCGCGGGTACGCACCACCACCCGGGCGATGCCCACCTTGCCGGTACTGCGCAATGTCTCGCGCAGCAGCACGTAGCCCTTTTCGGCCTTCTTGCCGGGCACCAGCAGGTAGGGTTTCTCGTAGTAGCGCGGGTCGATCTGCGCGGCATCCACGAACGATTCCACCTCCACCGCTTCGTGGCTTTCCGGTGCCGCAGACCGGATATCGCCTTCCTCCAGCACGACATAGCTGCCCTTGTCGTACTCGTAGGCTTTGACAATGTCCTTCCATGGCACTTCCTCGCCGGTATCGGCGTTGACCCGCTCGAAGCGGATCGGCTTGCGGTCGCGGGAGTCGAGCATGCGGAACTGCAGATCGACCTTGCGTTCGCCTGACATCAGCGACACCGGCACGTTGAGCAGGCCAAACGACAGCGTGCCGGTCCAGATCGGGCGGGCCATGAGCGTACCTTTGGCGGGGCAGGGCATCCAGCTTCGGATGGGCGGTGTAAACCACCCGTGTCGATACCGTGCACGTGGGTTCTACGGAGAACGGTAGCGCCGGCCGCTGGCCGGCAGAGCTCGCGGCCTGAAGTTTCCTGAGGTTGCCGGCCAGCGGCCGGCACTACTGCAGCAACGGCCTCACCGCCACCGCCGGAATATGATCCAGCGCGCGCCAGGCGTCTTCCACCACCGGCCGTGCCTGCGACCAGCTCAACCGCGACTGCCCGCGCATCTGTTCCCAGTGTTCGGCCAGTTCCTCGCACGTATCCGCGGCGTCACCGCGCGGCCAGTCGGCAGCGTGGGTGGTCAGCGCGAAGGCATAGACCGGGCATAGATCGCGCCAGTTGCGGTGGTTCTGCCCGCGACGCTCTTCGTAGTCGCTGAGCATGTACTGCAGGTAGTCCTGCGCCACCGCCTGCGGATCTTCATGGCGGCGCGTGCGGCGTTGTGCGGTGCGCTGGCCGAGCGGATCGAGCAGGGCGTTGAACACGGACGGTGCGGGTCGTTCAAGACGGGGCATGGCCGGCTCCTGCAGGGGGACGGGTGGGCAGGAATACGCGCGGTGCTGTTACCGGGGGGTGAGCGAGATGTTCATGACGCCGGGTTCGCGGCGGCTTTACCTGTGGCGCGGTGTAGTGGGAGCCCCGAGCGCAGGTAGCCAGACCATGAGCCGAGAGAATTCCCGAGACCCGTTGCGGGAAAACCACCCGCCCATTCCCGGTGAACAGCGCGGCAAGCGCGATGCCGACAATGCCGACTACCGCGGCACCGGTGCACCCTTCTACGACGCCGAGCACGGTGGCGACCATCTGCCGGTGAAGCACGAGGCTGAACAGGCCGCCCAGGACCGCAAGGATGGCGGCGACCGCCATCGCGGCGGCCAGGAAAGCCCGCTCAAGCGTCGCGAACGCAAGCAGCGCGCCAGCGACAACCAGGACGAGGCGCTGGAGGAGACCTTCCCGGCCAGCGACCCGACCTCGCCGTTCGTACCGGCCAAGGCGCCCGACTGACGGGTAGTGCCGGCCGCTGGCCGGCAACCCCCTGACGCCCTGCGCGGCGCGATGCTGGCCAGCGGCCGGCACTACCCAGTCAACGCCAGGACCATTGCAGGCCCACGCTGGCCCGGCGCCCGGGTCCCGGTTCGTAGAAGCGCCCGTTGCCGTCGTTGACGATCACCGAGCCGATGTAGGCCTGGTCCAGCACGTTCTCCAGCCGGGCGAAGGCGCGCAGCTCGCCACCTGGCAGCGTCCAGAGACGACCGGCTTCCAGGTTCAGCAACGCGTAGCCCGGCGCACGTTCGGTGGCCACGTCGTTGACCAAGGTGTCGGTGCTGGCGGCGGCCTCCAGCGCCCACTGCCAGTCGGCCGGGATCCACTGCAGCCGGGCAAACGCCTGCTGGCGCGGTACGCCGGGCAAGCGGCTGCCGGCGGAAACCCAGGTGTTCGAGGTCAGGTACGGCGCACGCACCTGCGCCTGCAGCCAGGTCCAGGCCACCTGCAGTTCCAGCTGTTCTGCCAACGGCTGCCGGTAGCGCAGTTCCACGCCCTGGCGGCGGGTGCGGCCGATGTTGCGATAGGTGCTGCGTCCGCCGATGTTGCTGGCAACTGCCAACTCATCGTTGGTATCTGCGCGGAACAGGCTGATATCGAGCTGGGTTCCGTCCTGTGCATGCCATTTGCTGCCCACCTCCAGGCTGCGGCTGCGCGCCGCCGCCAGATCCAGCGCCAGTCCCGCCTGCCCGTCGGCGCGATACCCCAGTTCGTTGAAGGTGGGCGTCTCGAAGCCACGGCCCACCGCCGCGTGCAGTCGCCACTGCGGGCTGGCCGCGAAGCTGATTCCGGCCACCGGCGTGGTGGCCTGGTAGCGGCGGTGGCCGCTGTCGTCCGGGTTGCGGGCGGTGATGTAGCGATCGTCGGATTCGAAGCGCACGGCGCTGTGACGCACGCCAGCCAGCAATGACCAGCGTGGACTCCACTGCCACCACGCCTGGGCGAACTGATCGACGTTCTGCACGGTGTCGATCTGGTCTCTGCGCAGCCGCCCACGCACGCCGAGAGTGCTGCCGATGAAGTTCTCGTAGCCGGTGCGATGCTGGCGCTGGCGGTCGGCGCTGAGCCCGGCCACCAGATCCAGCGGTCGGCCGGCGAGGTCGCCGCGCCAGCCCCAGCGCGCGTCCAGCCCGCCATAGCCGCCCTCCAGGTCGATCACCCCGCCGGCATGCAACGGGCTGTTGGTCTGAGCTGCCGGCGGGATCGGCAGGTACTGGCGTACCGCGCGCTGGCCGGCATAGCCCACCAGCTGCCAACGCTGCGCCCCGGTTTCACGGGTCCAGCGCAGGCCAGCCTGCTGCTGGCGCACCGATTTACGGGTGTTGTACTGGTGCGCCACGGCGGTGGCCTGGCGCGGATCGGCCGCCACCTGGGCACGGCTCAGGCCCAGCGGGTCCTGCGCATCGGGGGCATCGAAGGCATTGAGCAGCAGCTCCAGCCGCCCCCCGCCGAGATCGCCACCGATACGCGCAGCAAGCGATTCGCGGCGGGCACGGCTGTGGTCGCGCCAGCCATCGGTGCGGAAGTGATTGGCGGCGATGTTGTAATCCAGAACACGGCCGGCACCCTTCAGTTGCGCGCCGACGCTGAGCGTGTTGTCGGCACCCGCGTTGACGCGCAGCCGCCACGGGTCGCCGGCCTGGCCCTGTGCGCTCCAGACCTGCAGCACGCCGCCGGAGGAATTGCCGTACAGCGCCGAGAACGGCCCGCGCAGCACGTCGATCCGTTCGGCACCGAGCAGGCTGGCATGCGACAGCTGGCCCTGTCCGTCGGGCATGGTCGCCGGCACCCCGTCGATCAACACCCGCACCCCACGCACACCGAAGGTCGAGCGCGCACCAAAGCCACGGATCGACAGTTGGGTGTCCTGCGCGAAGTTCTGGCGGTCACGGGCGACCAGGCCCGGGACCCCGGCCAGCGCCTCGGACAGCTGTGCGCCGGCGCCGGGACGCGCGGCGTCGATCCAGACCGTGTCCTGGCTGGCCGGCAGCGCGAACGGGTCGATGCCGGGCACGCGTGCGGCCTGCACCTGCACGCTGGGCAGGGCGGTCGGCGCGGGCTCGGCCAGCGCCGCCCAAGGCGACAACAGCAGGGCAGCGAGCAGCAGGCAATGGCGTCGTGCAGCAGGATTCATGATTCAGGTTGATGGATCAGGCGGCAACGCACGCCATGGTACGGGGCCACAGATGACGATGGCGGCGGCCAGCCCCGGCAGGCTTTGTTACGATGGGTTGTTTCCGGCTGCAAGGCCGCAGACCGCGTAGCGCACTTCCTCCCCCTTTCCGTCTACCGAACGAGTACCGCCGTGTCCTTCTTTGCAAACGTGGAACTGGTCCCAGGCGACCCGATCCTGGGCCTGACCGAGGCGTACAACGCCGACAGCCGCCCGACCAAGGTCAACCTGGGTGTGGGCATCTACTACGACGAGAGCGGCCGCATCCCGCTGCTGCGCGCCGTCAAGCAGATCGAGCAGCAGCTTGCCGCTGACGCCAAACCGCGCGGCTACCTGCCGATCGATGGCCTGCCGGCATACACGCAGGCCACGCGAGAGCTGGTGTTCGGCAAGGACTCGCCGCTGCTGGCCGCCGGCCGCGTCACCACCGCACAGACCGTCGGTGGCAGCGGTGCGCTGCGCGTCGGCGCCGACGTGCTGAAGAAGCTGCTGCCGCACGCCACCGTGGCGCTGAGCAACCCGAGCTGGGAGAACCACCGTGCGGTGTTCAGCGCGGCCGGTTTCGAGGTGCTGGATTACACCTATTTCGACCCGGCCAGCCATGGCGTCGACTTCAACGGCATGCTGGCCGACCTCGGCAAGCTGGAAGCCGGCACCGTAGTGCTGCTGCACGCCTGCTGCCACAACCCCACCGGTGCCGACCTCACGGTCACCCAGTGGAAGCAGGTCGCGCAACTGCTGAAGGACAAGCAGCTGTTCCCCTTCATCGACATGGCCTACCAGGGCTTCGACAAGGGCATCGAGCAGGATGGCGCCGCCGTGCGCATCATCGCCGAAGCCGGCATCGACAGCTTCATCGTCGCCAACTCGTACTCCAAGTCGTTCTCGCTGTATGGCGAGCGCGTGGGTGCGCTGTCGATGGTGGCGCCGACCGCTGCTGACGCCAAGGCCGTGCAGTCGCAGGTCAAGCGTGTGATCCGCACCATCTACTCCAGTCCGTCCACCCACGGTGCCGCGCTGGTGGCCGGCGTGCTGACCAACCCGGAACTGCGCGCGATGTGGGAGCAGGAGCTGACCGAGATGCGCGAGCGCATCCACGCCCTGCGCCAGGGCCTGGTCGAAAAGCTGGCCGCTGCCGGTGCGCCGCAGTTCGGCTTCATCAACGAACAGGCCGGCATGTTCTCCTACTCGGGCCTGAGCCGTGAGCAGGTCGAACGCCTGCGCGACGAGTTCGGCATCTACGCCGTCGGCACCGGCCGCATCTGCGTGGCCGCGCTGAACCGGAACAACCTGGAATACGTCGCCAAGGCCGTGGCCACCGTCGCCAAGGGCTGAAGCAAGGCTGCACGGGTTTGAGAACAAAGGCGCCGAAAGGCGCCTTTGTTTTTGCTTCTGCTTTGCCTCTGCCTTTGCCACACCCTCCGCGCTCGCGGCGAACCCTGAAGCGCAGGGCGAGGTACACCGTGCCCTGTGCCTCCATGAAGGAAGGCGCCACGAGCGCAACGCATCTGGAAACGATTACGCCTTCCCGCGCTCACGCACGCCCCCGCCAGACGGGCGACAATAGGCGTTTTCCCGCTGCCGAGACCTGCCCGCCCATGTCCCGTACTTCGTTGACCCGCTTCCTGATCCAGGAACAGCACGCCGGCCGCATCAATGCCGACCTGCGCCAGCTGATCGCGGTCGTCGCCCGCGCCTGCACCAGCATCTCCATCGCCGTCAGCAAGGGCGCCCTCGGTGGCGTGCTCGGCGACGCCGGCACCGGCAACGTGCAGGGCGAAGCGCAGAAGAAGCTGGACGTCATCAGCAACGAGATCCTGCTCGAAGCCAATGCCTGGGGTGGCCACCTTGCCGCCTGCGCCTCGGAGGAAATGGACCACAGCCAGCCGGTGCCGGACATCTATCCGCGCGGTGATTTCCTGCTGCTGTTCGACCCCCTCGATGGCAGCTCCAACATCGACGTCAACGTCTCCGTCGGCACCATCTTCTCGGTGCTGCGCTGCCCGACCAACGTCGAGCTGCCGGGCGATGACGCCTTCCTGCAGCCGGGCAGCAAGCAGATCGCCGCTGGCTACTGCATCTACGGGCCCAGCACCCAGCTGGTGCTGACCGTCGGCCACGGCACGCACGCCTTCACTCTGGACCGCGAGAAGGGCGAGTTCGTGCTGACCACCGAGAACATGCAGATTCCGGCGGCCACCCAGGAATTCGCCATCAACATGTCCAACCAGCGTCACTGGGAAGCGCCGATGCAGGCCTACGTCAGTGATCTGCTGGCCGGCAAGGAAGGCGCGCGCGGCAAGAACTTCAACATGCGCTGGATCGCCAGCATGGTGGCCGACGTGCATCGCATCCTGACCCGCGGCGGCATCTTCATCTACCCGTGGGACAAGAAGGATCCGTCCAAGGCCGGCAAGCTGCGCCTGATGTACGAAGCCAACCCGATGGGCCTGCTGGTCGAACAGGCCGGCGGCGCCGCCTGGACCGGCCGCGAGCGCATCCTCGACATCCAGCCTGATCAGCTACACCAGCGCGTGCCGGTGTTCCTGGGTTCGCGCGAGGAAGTGGCCGAAGCGGTGCGTTACCACCACGCGCACGACGAAGCGAAGGGCTGACGGCTCAACGCCTGACGGCGGTCATGGCAGTTCGATGACATGACCCCAGGGTGACACCGCGGGCGGCAAACGGCACCATCAAGCCGTTGCCGCCGAAGGAATGCACGCATGCACGAGCAGGGCCCGGTCGATTTCATCGAGGTCATCCACAACGCCGTCCCCAGTGAGGTCTGCGCGGCCATCGTCGAGCGCATGCGTGCCACGCGTGGCCTGCTGCCCGGTGCGGTGGGCAGTGGCGTGTTCCCGGAACTCAAGCACAGCAAGGATCTGCGCATCAGTGGCCTGGACGGCTGGCAGGATGTTGATCAGCAGCTGCAGATTGCGGTGTTCAACGGCCTGCTGACTTATCTACGCCGTTATCCACAGGCGTTGATTGCCCCGCTGATGTTGCAGATCCAGGACAGCAATGGCCAACCGCGACGCCTGTCTGCCGAGGACTTCCCCGACATGCCGCAACAGCAGCTGGCCGACCTGGCCCGCACCTGCCTGCGTCCGGGTGCGATCAACCTGCAGTGGTACGCCGCGGGCGAGGGTGGCTACCCGTACTGGCACTGCGAGCTGTACCCGAAGGATGCGCAGGCCGAGACCCTGCACCGGCATGTACTGTGGACGCTGTACCTCAATGACGACTTCGACGAGGGCGAAACCGAGTTCCTGTTCCAGGGGCGGAAGATCGCGCCGCGCACCGGCAGTTTGCTGATTGCGCCGACGGCGTTCACCCACACCCATCGCGGCAATCGGCCACAGGGTGGCGACAAGTTCATCGCCACCAGCTGGATCCTGTTCCAGAGTGCGCAGAAGTTGTTTGGGGGGTGACGCCGAACTGCTCGTCGGCCTTGATGTACAGTCGAGCCATGCTCGACTGATGGCCTCAGAACAACGACCCTTGCGGCGAATCCTTCTTCGGCGGCAGCGGCTTCTGGAACCGGCTGCAATCCAGCTTCGGCCAATGGCTGTTCTGAGCATTGAATCCCAACCGCTTGCGCGCCAGCTTGAAGCGGTTGTTCAGCAGATCGGCATACACACCCTGGCCGCGCATGCGGGTGCCGAACTGGCTGTCGTAGTCCTTGCCACCACGCAGCTGCTGGATGGTACTCATCACGTGCGCGGCGCGATCGGGATGATGGGTATCGAGCCAGTCGCGGAACAGCGGCGCCACTTCCAGCGGCAGGCGCAGCAGCACGTAGCCCGCGGTACTGGCGCCGGCATCGTGCGCAGCCTCCAGCACCGCTTCAAGTTCGCTGTCGTTGATCCACGGAATCACCGGCGCCACCATGACTCCCACCGGGATACCCGCGTCATGCAGGCGCTTCATCGCGCGCAGCCGCGCATGGGGCGCTGATGCACGCGGCTCCAGCTTCGCGGAGAGATGCGGGTCCAGCGAGGTCACCGAGAAATGCACGCTGACCAGGTTCTCCGCCGCCAGCGGCGCGAGCAGATCGATGTCGCGCTCGACCAGTGCGTTCTTGGTGATCAGCGAGAACGGATGCCTGGTCTCCAGCATCACTTCAATCAGCTGGCGGGTGAGCTTGAACTTGCGTTCGATCGGCTGGTACGCATCGGTGTTGATGCCCAGCGCGATCGGCTGCGGCACGTAACCGGGTTTCGACAGTTCCTTGCGCAGCAGCTGAGGCGCATTGGTCTTGGCGAACAGCTTGGTCTCGAAGTCCAGGCCAGGTGACAGGTTCAGATAGGCATGGGAAGGGCGCGCGAAGCAGTAGGAACACCCATGCTCACAACCGCGATACGGATTCACCGACTGGCTGAAGCCGACGTCTGGCGAAGTGTTGCGGGTGATGATGCTGCGCGCGGTCTCGGCGCGCACCTCGGTGCGCAGGCGCGGCGCGAGGAACTCCTCGCTCTCATCGGTCGCCCAGCCGTCGTCCACCGCCTCGCTGACGGTGCTTTCGAAGCGTCCGGCGAGGTGGGACGTGGAACCTCGGCCCTTGATCGCAATACCCATTGCGGCAGGGTACGTCGCCACCGTCTCAATGGCTGCGACGGCTGTCTGAAGGGTTCAGGGCAAGTCTGAGCCGAGCGTGGGCTCGGCGCTGTAGAGCCGAGCCCATGCTCGGCTGCATCCATCGGTCAGAGCAGGGCCAGATAGCCCCGCACGGTGGCATCCAGCCCGTCATACAGTGCCTCGCCGATCAGCGCGTGGCCGATCGACACTTCCAGCACATCCGGCACCTGGGCCAGGAAGTCGCGCAGGTTGTCCTGTGACAGGTCATGGCCGGCATTCACTCCCAGCCCCACTGCCTGCCCCCGCCGCGCCGCAGTGGCGAACAGTTCGAGCATTGCCGCAGCGTCGCCCGCCGCATGCGCCTCTGCGTAGGGGCCGGTGTACAGCTCGATGCGGTCGGCACCAACCTCGGCGGCCTGCTCCAGCAACGGGTTGCCCGCATCAACGAACAGGCTGACCCGGCAGCCCATCGCCTTCAGTTGGGCAATCAACGGGCGCAAGCGCTCGGCGTCGCGTTCGAAGTCAAAACCGTGGTCGGAGGTGATCTGGCCATCGCCGTCGGGCACCAGGGTGGCCTGCGCCGGACGGGTCTGTTCGCACAGCGGCAGCAGCCCCGGGTACCCCTCGCGCGGGGGCGCAAATGGATTGCCCTCGATGTTGAATTCAACGCCACGGGCGCGGGTCAACGTGGACAGGGCCAGCACGTCCTCGGCGGTGATGTGGCGGCGGTCCGGCCGCGGATGCACGGTGATGCCATGCGCGCCGGCATCCAGGCAGGCCTGGGCGGCGCGCACCACGTCCGGTTCGGCACCGCCGCGCGAATTGCGCAGGACGGCGATCTTGTTGACGTTGACGCTGAGCTGGGTCATGGAACGGAACTACTTGGAAAGAGGGGACGGATCGTTGTCGTTGGCGTCATCGTTGCGGCGCGCCTGGGCCTGCTCGCGCAGGCGGCGCAGTTCCTCGGCATCGATCAGGGTGGCCGGGTCGCGCTGCAGGTCGCCGAAACGGGCCACGTAACGACCGCGTACCCAGGCCAGCAGGAAGCCGAGCGCAGCCAGCAGGCACAGGGTCATCAACCCCGCGCTTGGGGTCTTCAGCGCGAAGGCAAAGCAGCCCAGCGCCAGCAGCAGGTACAACCAGTACATAGTCGGGCTCCCCGGATGATCGCCGCAGTGTAGCGCTGCATCACAGCAGCGGCGAGGCCAGCCGGGCGAAGGCCTCGGGCAGGCGGTGCAGCCACAGCGAGCGCCCGGCCTGGTCATGCACCCGGGTGGCGCGATCGAATTCACCCTGCAGCAGCTCGGCCAGGGCCGCCACGCGGTCCCGGTCGCTGATCATCATCGACAGCTCGAAGTTCAGGCGGAAGCTGCGGTGGTCGAAGTTGGCACTGCCGACAATGCAGACGTCGTCGTCGGCGATGAACGCCTTGGTGTGCAGCATGCGCGGGCCGTACTCGTAGATCTTCACGCCGGCATGCAACAGTTCGTCGAAGTACGAGCGCGCGGCCTGGGTGACGAACCAGGAATCGCTCATTTTCGGTACCAGCAGGCGCACGTCCAGGCCGCCCAGCGCGGCCGAAGTCAGCGCCATCCGCGCCGCTTCACCCGGCACGAAATAGGGCGTCACCAGCCACACCCGCTCGTGCGCTTCCTGGATGGCGGCGACGTGCAGCCGGTGGATCGTCTCCCAGCCCGAATCCGGGCCGGAGACCAGTACCTGCGCGTTGATCGCGCCATCCCCGCGCAGCGGCATATCGGCCGGCCACAAGCGGGCGATATCCATCCGCGAGGGTTCCTGGCCACTGGCGTAGAGCCAGTCCTCGGCGAACACCAGCTGCAGACTGCGCACCACATGACCGCGGATGCGCATGTGCAGGTCGCGATAGGCGTCGGGCCTGCGGCTTTCGTCTTCCTCGTCGGTGATGTTGATGCCGCCAGTGAAGGCCAGGCGGCCATCGACAATCACCAGCTTGCGGTGCGTGCGCAGGTTCAGCCACGGGCGCTTGAACGGTTTCAGCAGCTGCCGTGGGTGGAACCAGATCGCTTCACCGCCAGCCTCGAGCAGGGGCTGCAGGAAACGGCGGGGCAGGGCGGATGAGCCCACCGCATCCAGCAGCAGGCGCACCTGCACACCGGCACGTGCGCGCTCGACCAGGGCATCGCGCAGGGCGGTGCCTGCGTGATCCGGATTGAAGATGTAGTACTCCAGATGGATGTGATCGTGCGCCTGTGCAACGGCTTCCAGCAAGGCCGCGTAGGTCGCCGCACCGTCCACCATCCAGGTCACTTCGGTGGCACTGCTTGGGGCCAGTCCGGTCGTGGCCTGGGCCACCTTGGCCAGTTCGGTGCAGTCCGAATCGGGCGGGCAGACATCGCTGTAGTGCTCCATGCCCGAGCGTGCACGGCCACGACGCAGCCGTTGCCGCTTCACCTTCTGCGGGCCCAGCAGGTAGTAGATGAAGAGCCCGAGATAGGGGAGCAGTGCCAACGAAAGGATCCAGCTCAGCGTGGCCACCGGCTCGCGCTTCTGCAACATGATCCAGCCCGCCAGCGCGAACAGGTACAGCAGGTAAGCCACCGCCAGGATCGTGCCGAGGTGGGCGATACCGTCGAGCCAATGGCGCAGGGAATCGAAGAGGGCAAGCATGCGCCGATCATAGCGGCGCATGCTGCCGGATGGGGTCAGATCCCTTTTCCGAAGGAAAGGCGATCTGACCCCATCCCATGTGCCAGGACGAGAACAAAAAAAAACGCCCCTGTCTCCAGGGGCGTCTGCAGTCGCGTCATGACTGTTGTGTTGCGGTGTCGCGTTTACTGCTGCACAAAACCGATCTTCTTCATCTGAGCATTCTTCGCGGCGGCCAGAACCTTGGCCATCACGTCGTACTCGGAATCCGGGCTGGCGTCGATGCGCAGTTCCGGCTGGTTGGTCGGGTCACGCTGGACCTCCTGCTCCATCCGCTGCTGCAGCTCGCTGGTATTGATCGGGCTGTTGTTCCACGAGACCTGGTTGCTGGCGTCGATCTTCAGTTCGATCGGCGGCGGCGGTTCGACCAGCTGCGGCGGTGGGTTGAGCACGCGCTGCGGCAGGTCCACGGCGATCGGGTACGTCATGATCGGCGCGGTCACGATGAAGATGATCAGCAGAACCAGCATCACGTCCACGAGGGGCGTGACGTTGATGTCTGCCATGGGGCCCTTGCCACCACCACTACTGAATGCCATGGCTTATTGCCCCTTTTCTTTGGTCGCAACGAAGCCGACGTCCAGCATGCCCTGTTCCTGCGCGACCTTGGTCAGGTCGTTGATGACGCGCATCTTGGTGGTGCGGTCACCACGCAGGTTCAGCGGCGGCTGCGGGGTCTGCTGTGCGGCGGTCGCCAAGCGGGACTCGAGAGTCTGCTTGTTGATTTCTTCGTCGTTCCAGTAGATCGAGCCGTCTTCCTTGACTGCCAGCGTGATCGGGTTCGGACGCTTTTCAGCATCTTCCGGCTTCTGGATCAGGTTGGCTTCCGGCAGATCCACCTTGACCTTGTGGGACATCAGGGGCGCCGTGATGATGAAGATGATCAGCAGCACCAGCATCACGTCCACGAGGGGCGTAACGTTGATGTCGGCCATGGGGCCGCCGCTGTTACCACTACTGAAAGCCATAACGGGCTCCGTCTAGATCTTGGTGACTACTTACTTCGTCGCTGGGTGACGCGCGCCGCAATCAGCGGACGCGCGAACCGGTGGCGAAGAAGTCGTGCAGGTCGTGCGCGAAGGTATCGAACTTGCTGATGGTCGCGCTGTTGATCTTGCTGAAGAAGTTGAAGGCGAACACGGCCGGGATTGCGACGAACAGACCGATCGCGGTCATGATCAGCGCTTCACCCACCGGGCCGGCAACGGCGTCGATCGAAGCGGAGCCGGTGGCACCGATCTTGATCAGCGCGCCGTAGATGCCCCACACGGTACCCAGCAGACCGACGAACGGAGCGGTCGCGCCGACGGTGGCCAGCAGGGTCATGCCCGACTGCAGCTTGTTGCTTTCGCGGGTGACGGCCTGACGCAGAGCGCGGTCGACGAACTCCGAACGGCTCAGGTTCTCACCGACGCCGCCGGTAGCACCGCCTTCAGCGCGCTGGTGGTGGGCGGCTGCCTGGGCAGCGTCCAGGGCGATCTTCGAGAACGGCTCCGAAGCCGGCTGCTCTTCCATCGCACGGATGGCGTCCTGCGCGTTCGGGGTGTCCCAGAACAGGCTGACGACGCGATCAGCGGCACTCTTCAGGCGGGTGGCACGGAAGATGTTGATGACGGTCCAGTACCAGGACATGGCCGACATGGCGATCAGGGTCAGCAGCACGACCCAGGAAACCGCGAAATCACCCGGCTTGGTGGTCATTTCGTGGATCAGGTGCTCGAAGCCCATCTGCGACAGGGCGTTGGACGGATTGCCCCCGGCAGCAGCGGCGATGAAAATTTCCTGCAGCATGACGCTTACCTTTGTTGTGTGTGGTGATAAAGGGTGTAGCTAAGCTAAACAATCGAACCGGGAGCGGGGGTGGCCAGGCGGCCACCCGGGCGCATCAGTTCAGCGCAAAGTTGACCGGGACGCGAACGCGACCTGCCGTCTTCTTACCGCCTGCTTCAGCGGCGTTGAAGCGCCACTTGCGAGCCGCTTCCATCGCAGCACGGTCCAGGTCGCGGTTACGGCTGGACTTTTCCACCGTGACATTGGTGACGTTGCCGCTGGCATCGACATCAATGATCAGGATCACTTCGCCCTGGATACCTGCGCGGAAGGCTGCCGGCGGGTAGCGCGGCGGATTCATGGCCTTCGACGAGATGTCCACGCTGGCCTCGATCGAGGTCGGCGGTGCCGGCGGCGCCGGAGGCGACGGCGGGGTGACGATATCGTTCGGGCGCGGCTCCGGTACGTCGACAACCGGCGCCTGCGGCGGCGGCGGTACGGGCGACGGCTTCGGCGGCGACAGATTCTTCACCGGCGGTGGCGGAGTATCCTGCGGCGGCGGCGGCGGCGGCGGCGGGGGCGGCGGCGGCGCGTCGACGATGGTCACCATGACGTTGCGCTCCTTCTCCGCGACGGCCTTGGGAGCCACGGCGGGAATCAGGAGCATCATGAAGGCGGCCAGATGCAGGGCAATTACAAACGCGATGCCGACGATGCGAGGCCAGCTCAGCCCCTTGTCATCGGGTTGTTCGTACCGGTGAACGACTAGTTGTTCCGTCATGCGCCAAGAGCTCAATAGTGGGGCCGGAATCCCGGGGGCGGGATCCCTGATCAGCGGTGCATGACACCGCAGGAACCTCCAAGCTTATACCAATCCTGAGCGCCTGCGCATCAACTGAGCAGGCATTCAGGCGTTATTCCTACTTACTTCAGGTTGATGATTTTTTTGGCATCAGCCTGGTTCTTCACGCCCTTCGCCAGCGCCTGCTGGGCGGCCTGCTTGGCCTCGGGGACGCGACCTTCGGCATGCAGGACGCGTGCCAGGTTCAGGTAGGTCTCACCGTCCTTGGAGAGCGGGGCGGCCTTCTGCCACGCATCGATCGCCTGCGGCACCTGGTCGGAGTAGTAGTAGGACTGGGCCAGCGCCAGGTAGACCTGGTAATCCGGCTTCAGGATGCCCTTCTGCAACCCTTCGTTGATGACCGCAATGACGTCCTTTTCCTTGTTCTCGGTGTTGGCATAGATCGAGTACAGCTGCTTGTACTCGCGCTCTTCGGTGAGCTGGCCGCTGCTGCGCAGCTTGTCCATCACCGCGGCGGCCTTCGGCATCTGGTCAGCCTGCATGTACATGTTGGCCAGATTCAGCTGGGCCTTCTTGTCCGACGGGTTCTTGGCCGCCAGCGCTTCTGCGGCCTGCACGGCCTCACCGGTCTGGCCGGCTTCGGAAAGGGCCGCCATCAGCAGCTGGTTCCAGTTGTCCTTCGGCTCGGCAGCGCCCGCGATGGCCTGCTTCAGCACCGGGATCGCTTCCTGGTAGCGCTCCAGCTGGTACAGTGCCTGGCCCTTGGCAATCAGCTCTTCCGGCTTGGTCGACTTGCTCTCGGCGAAGTACTTGTCCAGGGTGGCCAGGCCTTCGGCAGTCTGGTCTTCCTGCAGCTGCAGCTGGCCCAGCATCAGCATCGACTGGAAGTGGCCGTTGTTGTCCAGGCCGTTGAACTGGATGACCTGCTTCAGGTAGGCGATGGCGGCCGGGGTATCGTCGGTCTGGTAGGCGGCCTGTGAGGCCAGCTGCGCGGCCAGCGACTTGTCGTACTCGTTGGAGGCGCTGTCAGCCAGGATCGCGTCAGCCTGCGTGCGCGTCTCCGGGAACTTTTCCTTGTTGTAGCTGTCGATCATTTTCTGCAGCTTGCTGCCCATCTTGGCCGAGGCCTTGACGGTCGGCTCCTGGCGGGTCGCATTCGGGTACAGCGGTTCGGCCTTGGCCTGCTTGCTGCTGCCGCCGCGGCTGCCACGGTCGGAGGAACGCGAGGACTGCGCGAAGGCATCGGTGACCACGGCGCCGGTCAGGGCGGTCGCGACGAGGACGGAAAGCACAGCTTTGTGGTTACGGAAAATCATCGTTCACCTCGATCGAACCGCCGGATAGCGGCAAAGTCGGACTGTCAGAAAAATCTGAGCCGCCAAACGTATCAGAAACAGATGGCGTGAGAAATCGTTTTATGTGCTGCAATACAGCATAGAACTGCGCACTCATCCGCACTTTGGCCGCAGCCCGGCCGCCTGCGCCTGCTGATAGACCGGCGCCAGGCCCGGTGCGTCACGTCGCAGCTCCTGGATCCGGTTGGCCGGATCGGGGTGGGTGGACAGCCATTGCGGGCTGCGACCACCACTGGCGGCCATCATGTTCTGCCACAGATCGACCGCCTGCGCCGGGTTGAAACCGGCCTGGGCCATCAGCCGCTGGCCGATGACATCGGCCTCGCTTTCCTGGGTCCGCGAGCCTGGCAGCAGAAAGGCCGCCTGCGCACCCATGCCGCCCAACTGGTTGACCGTACTGGCGGCACCATCGCCATAGGCGGCACCGGCCAGCGCGCCCAGCACGGCCAGGCCGGTCTGCGCGCCCATCTGCCGGGTAATGCGTTCCTCGTGGTGACGGGCGATCACGTGGCCGATCTCATGACCGATCACGGCAGCCAACTGGTCCTGGTTCCTGGCAACGGTGAAGATGCCGGTGTTCACGCCCACTTTGCCGCCGGGCAGGGCAAATGCGTTGGGTTCCTTGTCGACGAATACGGCAGTCTCCCACCGTACCCCACGGTACTGGGGTGGCAACTGCGCCACCAGCGCGTTGACCACGCACTGCACGTAGCCGTTCTGGCGGCCATCGGTGCTGATCTTCTCTTTCTGCTTGGTCTCGGCAAACGCCTGCGCACCGAGCTGGTCAAGCTGTGCCTGCGACACGCCGCCCACCATCTGCCGTCGTCCGGTTGGCGAGGTGGTGGTCGCACAGGCACTGACCACGGTGGTGATGACTAGAGCCAGCAGCAGTTGTTTCATGGGTCCGCCCCCGTGTTCATGTGCGCAGTGTGTAGCGTACCTGCTTAATCTTTCGTCAAGCGGGCACGGCGTTACGTTGACCCCAGGAACACCATTGCGGCGAGCGCGACCGCGTTGTTCAGCGCATGCGCGGCAATCGCCGCCCACAGAGTGCCGGTGCGGCGGTACAGCCAGCAGAAGGCGGCGCCCATGCCACCGTACACCAGCCACAGCTGCGCCATGCCCAGCAGCGAGTTCTTGCTGACACCGGGCACTTCATGGACCAGGGCGAACGCCAGGCTGCTGAGGATCAGGCCCAGCCAGGGGCGGCCGGCCTGCCACAGGCGCCCGAACAGGACGCGGCGGAACAGCAGCTCTTCGTAGGCGGGGGCGAGGACGACCGCAAACAGCACCAGGAACAGCGGGAAGCGAGCGATTGCGCTCTGCATCAGTTCCACGTTGGTGGGCACCGGCTCGATGCCGAACTGCTTGGAAAGGAAGGCGATGCCGTTGCTGCCGAGCACGATCAGCGTGGCCACCAGCAGGGTCCAGCCCCAGGTGGACGGCCGCAGCAACGCCTGTCGCGACGCCATGCGTTCGCCGGCGTTTGCCGGGCGTCGCCAGAAGTACAGCAGCAGCGCGGCGCCACCGGTGGCGATCAGGGCCATCAGGATCTGCGCCAGGGCACCGGGCTGGCCCACTGCCGCGCCGACGGCGTCAGGTGTCAGTCCACCGCCATTGGCCTCGGCGTTGGCGCGGCTGACCACGATTGCACGGTAGAAGCCCCAGAACAGGCCGGTGACCATGCTCAGGCCGACCAGGGTAACGGCGGCGATGCCCAGGTCGATGAAGAAGCCTGCCAACGGTGCCACGGCGCGCGGTGGGGCAGACACCGGCGGAACCGGAGGCGGGGCGGCGGAGACCGGGGTGGATGCGGACATCAGGTACCTGTGTTCAAGGGACGAAGGCCGGTGCAGCTCCCCGCGCACCGGCCAGGTCCCGATTGTGTCAGATATCCAGGTTGGCGACCTTCAGCGCATTGTCTTCGATGAAGTCGCGACGCGGCTCGACGACATCGCCCATCAGGGTGCTGAAGATCTGGTCGGCAGCGACCGCATCCTCGATGCGCACCTGCAGCAGGCGACGGGTCTCCGGGTTCACCGTGGTATCCCACAACTGCTCCGGATTCATTTCACCCAGACCCTTGAATCGCTGGATCTGGCGGCCGCGCTTGGCCTCCTCGAGCAGCCAGTTCTGCGCCTTCGCGAAGCTGTCGACTTCGATCGACTTGGCGCCGCGGGAAATCGTTGCACCTTCGCGCACCAGGCCGTGCAGCAGCTTGGAGGCCTGGTGGATCGCACGCAGTTCGCCACTCTCGAACGCCGACATCGGCAGCACCTGGATGTGCTCCTCGCCCATGTGGCGACGGGTCACCAGCACGGCGGCCGGGCGCTCGTCGTTGGCTTCCTGCAGTTCCAGGCTGAAACGCGGGCTGCCCAGGCTGCCCTGGTTGAGGCGCTTGGCCAGCGCATCCAGGCCTTCGCCTTCGCCCGCATTGCGCAGGCTGTCCATGTCCATCGGCACGAAATCGACCAGCGCTTCGAGCAGGTTGCGGTCATAACGGTGCGCGTTGCGTTCGATGGAATCGAGCGCGGCGGCGTAGGCCAGCAGCAGCTTCTCCAGCGCCAGGCCTTCGATGCCGGGCTCGCCGGTGGCCGGCACCAGTGAAGCGTTTTCCACTGCGCTGCTGGCCAGGTAGCTGTCCAGCGCCGGGTCATCCTTCAAGTACAGCTCCTGCTTGCCCTGCTTGATCTTGTACAGCGGCGGCAGGCCGATGTAGACGTAACCGCGCTCGATCAGCTCCGGCATCTGACGGTAGAAGAACGTCAGCAGCAGGGTGCGGATGTGGGCGCCGTCGACGTCGGCGTCGGTCATGATGATGATCTTGTGGTAGCGCAGCTTGTCCGGGTTGTACTCGTCGCGGCCGATGCCGGTACCCAGTGCGGTGATCAGCGTACCGACCTGGTCGGAGGACAGCATGCGGTCGAAGCGCGCGCGTTCCACGTTGAGAATCTTGCCGCGCAGCGGCAGCACCGCCTGGTTCTTGCGGTTGCGGCCCTGCTTGGCCGAGCCACCTGCCGAGTCACCCTCGACGATGAACAGTTCGGACAGCGCCGGGTCCTTTTCCTGGCAGTCGGCCAGCTTGCCCGGCAGGCCGGCGATGTCCAGCGCGCCCTTGCGGCGGGTCAGGTCGCGGGCCTTGCGCGCAGCTTCACGCGCACGCGCGGCATCGACGATCTTGCCGGCGATCGCCTTGGCTTCGTTCGGGTTTTCCTGCAGGAACTCTTCCAGGCGCGCACCGAAGGCGTTTTCCACCGCCGGACGCACGTCGGAGCTGACCAGCTTCTCCTTGGTCTGGCTGGAGAAGCTCGGGTCCGGCACCTTCACCGACAGCACCGCGATCATGCCTTCGCGCATGTCGTCGCCGGTCAGGTTGATCTTGGCCTGCTTGGCGATGCCGTTCTGCTCGATGTAGTTACTGAGCACGCGGGTCAACGCACCGCGGAAACCGGCGAGGTGAGTACCGCCGTCCTTCTGCGGGATGTTGTTGGTGAAGCAGTACATCGTCTCCTGGTAGGAGTCGGTCCACTGCAGCGCCACCTCCACGACGATGCCGTTGTGCTCGCCGGTGACGGAGATGACATTCGGGTGCAGCGGGGTCTTCAGCTGGGCCAGATGCTCCACGAAGCTGCGGATGCCGCCTTCGTAGTGGAAGTCATCGCGACGGCCGTCGCCGCGCTCGTCGGCAAGAACGATCTTGACGCCGGAGTTCAGGAACGACAACTCGCGCAGACGGCGGGCCAGGATGTCGTAGTGGAATTCCACGTTGTCGTGGAAGGCGACGGTGGACGGCCAGAAGCGCACGGTGGTGCCACGCTTGGTGGTGGCTTCCAGCTTGGCGAGCGGGGTCACGGCCGCGCCGTTGCTGAATTCCTGCTGGTAGTGGGAGCCGTTCTGGAACACGTCCACCAGCAGCTTCTGCGACAGCGCGTTGACCACGCTGACGCCGACGCCGTGCAGGCCGCCGGAAACCTTGTAGCTGTTGTCGTCGAACTTGCCGCCTGCGTGCAGGACGGTCATCACCACCTCGGCGGCGGAGACCTCGCGACCGAGCTTGGCGCTCATCTGCTCGTGCTTGCCGGTCGGAATGCCGCGGCCGTTGTCGGACACCGAGACCGAGCCGTCAGCGTGGATCGTCACCGCGACATGGTCGGCGTGGCCGGCCAGCGCTTCGTCAATCGAGTTGTCGACAACCTCGAACACCATGTGGTGCAGACCGGTGCCGTCATGCACGTCACCGATGTACATGCCGGGTCGCTTGCGGACAGCCTCCAGGCCTTCCAGGGCGGTAATGCTGTTGGCGTCGTAATTGCCGTTGTTTGCCGGGGTGTTCTGTTCGTCGCTCATTGCGCTTGCCGTAGGCTCCGCAGGTCGGGCACCGCTTGGGGCGATGTGCCGAGAATGAAAGGATTCCAACCCGAATTATACCAGCCGGGGTCGAGTGGCCCTGATGTGCCCACTATGGCACAGCCACGATCTGTGCATGTTCCACGTGGAACCGGGCGATCTGGGTCAATTCCTGCAGGGCCGCCGGAGGCTCAGTAGCGGTGACGAAGATCTGCGCCGGGCCGGTGAGCAGGCGCTCCAATACCCGCGCCTGGTGGGTCCGATCCAGTTCGGAGGCCAGATCGTCCAGTGCGATCACCGGCCATTCGCCGCGCTGTTCTGCATAGTCCTCGGCCTGCGCCAGCAGGCACGCCAATGCGGTCAGCTTGGCCTGACCGCGTGACAATGCATCGCGACCAGGAATGCTGTGGAAATCCACGCTCCAGTCCGCCCGGTGCGGCCCAACCGAGGTGTACCCGGCCTGGCGGTCACGATCCCGGGCCAGAAGCAGAGCATCTGCCAGGGGAAGCTCATGCCGACGCCAGCCCGGACTGAGTTCCAGGGCCTGGATGCCGAGTTGCGGCGCCAAACTGGCAGCCAGCGCCACGGCACGCTGCTGCAGCCGCTCCAGGTAGTGCTGACGCCGGCTGGTAAGGGGCTCTCCGGCCTCAGCCAACTCGTGATCCCAGGTGTCCAGCATCCGCGACGGGCCGCCCTGCTTGAGCAGGGCATTGCGCTGCTTCAGCGCCCTTGAATAGCGGCGCCACAAGGACAGGAAATCAGGTTCCACGTGGAACAAACCCCAATCCAGAAAGCGACGGCGGGGCTCGCCACCGCCGCTGACCAGCGCATGGCTGCCGGGCTCAAACGTCACTACCGCCAGCGCTGCGCAGAGGTTGCCGAGCTGAGCCACATCTTCACCGTCCAATCGTCCCTTCCAGTCCTGCCCACTGTGGCGCAGGCCGGCCTTTCGGCGATGCGGCGCGTGGTCGGCACGCTGTTCGTCCCATTCCACGAAGATCTCCAGCGCCTCCTGGCCCTGGCGCACCAGTCCATCGCGAACCCTGCCGCGGAAGCTCCGGCCATAGGCCATCAGATGCAGGGCCTCCAGCACGCTGGTCTTGCCGGCACCGTTGTCGCCAGTGAGCAGGTTCAGCCCCGGCTGGGGCAAGAGATCCACCGCACTGAAGCGACGCAGTTGGTGCAAGGCGAGGCGGCGGATAAGCATGGGGCGCGAACGACCATCCGCTCGAGGCGGTAGAGGGGAAGGGAATCCATCAGCTTACTGCATCGGTCAAGCCGGACGCGCTGCACCCGCATCGATGCGGAGCAGAAGCTCCCGCGCACCAACTGATCGCGGGTTCCACGTGGCACCGGTTCACCGGCATGCCCGTTTCCAGCTCCGGACGCAGCTGAAATTCCTTCAATTCTGCACAGGGTTGCGGGGCGTGGCCCGCCAGATTTCAACGATTTCAGGACCACTGCCGCAGGTGTTTGATGAGCGCTTGCCCGGCCGGGTGAGCGGGCGGGCGCCCGGATTCCTCCAAATCTGAGATCCGATGCCCTGGGAGGTTCCACAGATTTCAAAGAATCCGGACCATTCGTTTCACGCTGTCCACAGCGGGACTGTATGACTTATACACAAGGTATGGGCAATTTGTGGATAAAAAAGCCCTTCTGCCTGGGTCTGGAAACTATCCACAGGTTCCCCCCCAGCCTGAGGCGCCTCTATACAGGGGGTTTCACCCTCATAAATTCCTTTTAAATCATGCAGATAACACATTTTTCCACGAAATCTGGCTCTACCATCACCACCATGCTTTAGATTTATACCCAGATTTAGAAGCTAGGCTTGGCCCGATCTGTCCCGAATGGGTCCTGTGGACAGAGAGGATTTCAGGAACAGCGAGCACGGTCGCCGCAGCGTGGATGCGCTTCGGCATCCGACCAGACAGGTCCATAGCAACTGCGTTGAGACCCCAGGTATCGGCCCCGATCAAACATGATTCGGAGGCAGTCCCTGGCATCGACTCAAAGTCCCGTCGCCAGTTCGGCCTGGGAAGCAAAGCGCACGCAACCGGGTCCATCAAGGAAGATGCTGTCCGTTCGAAATCCGTGCTGGAAAGGGTTCAGCCCGATGATCCACGTGGAACGTAAAAAAAACGCCCGGGAAAATCCCGGGCGTCGTTCGGTTCCACGTGGAACAGCGCTGCTGTCAGAGACGCAGCGGCATCACCACGTGACGCGACTTCTCGCTGCTGGACTCACGCACCAGCGCCGAGGAGTTGGAGTCGCGCAGCTGGATGATGACTTCCTCATCGCGCAGGGCGGAGAGGGCATCCAGCAAGTAGTTCACGTTGAAGCCGATGGCGAGATCGCTGACCGTGGTATCGGCTTCGATCTCTTCCTGGGCTTCCTCCTGCTCCGGGTTGTGCGCGCTGATCTTCAGGTTGCCCGGCGACACTTCCACGCGGATGCCGCGGTACTTCTCGTTGGACAGGATCGCAGCGCGCTGCAGCGAGGCGCGCAGCGCTTCACGATCAACCTTCACTTCACGGTCGGCACCGATCGGAATCACCGCTTCGTAATCCGGGAAACGGCCGTCGATCAGCTTGGAGGTAAAGGTGACATCGTCGCGCTTGACGCGGACGTGGCTGCGGCCGACTTCCAGCTCGATCTCGCGATCACCGCTTTCCAGCAGGCGCTGCAGTTCGGTCACGCCCTTGCGCGGCACGATGATCTGGCGCTTGGAACCGCTCGGCTTGGCCAGGTCGGTTTCACACAGCGCCAGACGGTGGCCGTCGGTGGCAACGGTACGCAGGGCGTCACCGCGCAGATCGAACAGCAGGCCATTGAGGTAATAGCGCACGTCCTGCTGCGCCATCGCGAACGCAGTGCGCTCGATCAGCTCCTTCAGGGTCGCTTCGCCGATGGCCACGCGCTCAGTGGCTTCCACTTCGTCAACCGACGGGAAGTCATTGGAGGGCAGGGTGGCCAGGGTGAAGCGGCTGCGACCGGCCTGCACGGTGATCTTGTCACCGGTCTGCGAGACGGTAATCCGGCTGCCGTCGGGCAGGGCGCGGATGATCTCGAACAGCTTGCGGGCGGGAATGGTGGTTTCGCCGTCCTGGGCGTCTTCAACCGCGATCCGCGACACCATCTCCACTTCCAGGTCGGTACCGGTCAGCGACAGCTGGCCGTTCTGCACCTGGACCAGGAAATTGGCCAGAACCGGAAGGGTCTGGCGGCGTTCGACCACGTTGACGACCTGTGCCAACGGCTTGAGAAAGGCTTCGCGCTGCAGTGTGAAACGCATGTGGTTCCGTGCCCCTATGCTTTAAAAAATGTGGAATAAATCAAAAGCTTGGTGGTGCTGGTAGAGACAGAATCGCTGGAAAACAATGCTAAGTCTTTGTAAATAAAGGAGTTTCAGGCATCGAAACCCTCTGTATTACCGACCCCCAAGGGGTGGGGAAAGCTGTGGATAAATTCGACGGGATTTCAGACGCCATTTTTATCCACAACGTGTCCCGCGCTTGCTACCGGATTCTGCACCGTTTTGTGCGATGACGCCTCATCGGCATCCGTGCATCATTCGCTCAGCTTCCGGATCAGCTTGTCCCAGTCTTCGCGGAGCTTGCCGTCGGTTTCCATCAGGGTCCGGATCTGGCGGCAGGCATGCAGCACCGTGGTGTGATCGCGACCGGCAAAGGCGTCGCCGATCTCGGGCAGGCTGTGCTCGGTCAGTTCCTTGGTCAGGGCCATGGCGACCTGGCGGGGGCGAGCGAGCGAGCGGGTCCGACGCTTCGACAGCAGATCCTTGATCTGCAGGCCGTAGTAGTCGGCAACGGTTTTCTGGATGTTGGGAATGCTGATCGCCTGCTGCTGGGCGCGCAGCAGGTCGCGCAGGGTTTCCTGAGCGAATTCGGTGGTGATCGCGCGGCCGGTGAAGTTGGCGCGGGCGGTCAGGGTATTAAGCGCGCCCTCGAGGTCGCGCACGTTGGAGCGCATCTTCTTGGCGATCAGGAACGCAACATCATCGGGAATCTCGGCACCGCGTTCGCGCGCCTTGGCCAGCACGATCGCGGCGCGGGTCTCGAAGTCCGGCGGTTCGATCGCGACCGACAGGCCCCAGGCAAGCCGCGACTTCAGGCGCGCTTCCAGGCCTTCGACCTCGCGCGGATAGCGGTCACAGGTCAGGATGATCTGCTGCTTGCCATCGAACAACGCGTTGAAGGTGTGGAAGAACTCTTCCTGCGTGCGGTCCTTGCCGGCGAAGAACTGGATGTCATCGATCAACAGCGCGTCCACCTGCTGGAACTGGCGCTTGAACTGATCCATGGTTTTTTCCTGCAGGGCCCGGATCATGGCGCTGAAGAACTGTTCCGAACGCAGGTACAGCACCTTCGCGACTGGATTGGCCTGGCGCATCGCGTTGCCGGCGGCGAACATCAGGTGGGTCTTGCCCAGGCCGGTGCCTCCGTACAGCAACAGCGGGTTGTGGGCCCGGTCGCCCGGCTTCTGCGCTGCCTGGAAGGCAGCGGCCAGGCCCAGCTGGTTGCTGCGCCCTTCGACGAAGTTGGCGAAGGTGTAGTGATTGTCCAGATTGCCGGCAAACGGCACCTGCGGTTCGCTGGACACAGGCGCCGACGACGTGGAAACCGGCGCGTTCTGCGCCTCCACGGGGCGCGGGCGCGAGCCGATTTCAAGAAAAACGTCGCTGAAACCGGCGAAGTGAGCCAGCAGTTCGCGTATCCGGGCCAGGTACAGCTCGCGGACCTGGTCGACGATGAAGGCATTCGGTGCATACAGCACCAGGCTGTCCACGCGCAGATCGGCCTGCAGCGGCTTCAACCAGGTATGAACGTCTTCCGGCGGGAACTCCGCTTCGAGGCGCTCGAGACTACGGGACCAAGCATCCATCAGCAATAATCGTCCGGTGGCCGGGGCATGGACGCGACAAGGCGCCCAAACACAGGCCGGAAAGGGGGGAAATGGATGGCTCAGACTACCACCGAGCGCCCGCCTTCGGAATGCTTGTCCCCTACTTATTCACAAAAACATCCACAGCTATTGCACAGCCCGGTGAATTCGCGTAGTCCCCAGGGGTTGACGTGAGGGGGGAGACCTCTCTAGAATTTCCGGTTCTTTCCGTCCCATTCATACGAGAGGCCCCCAATGGCCACGAAGCGCACCTACCAGCCCAGCAACCTCAAGCGTAAGCGCGACCACGGCTTCCGTGCCCGTATGAAGACCGCTGACGGCCGCAAGATCCTGTCGCGTCGCCGCGCCAAGGGCCGCAAAGTCCTGAGCGCCTGATTGCCATGCCGCACCCTGCGGCAGACGCAATCCCTTCGACAGTGAATACTGCAGACCCGCGCAAGCGATTCCCTCGCTCTGCGCGGGTTCGCACGCGTGCCGAATACTCAACGGTCTTCAACGGCGCCCGCCGTGTGTCCGATCCGCTGATGACCCTGCACTGGCTGCCGGCTGACCGGCCGGCCAGGCTGGGTCTGGCGGTTTCCCGCAAGGTCGATCCGAACGCCGTTGGGCGTAACCGGATCAAGCGCGTCCTGCGCGACATCCTGCGTCAGACACGTACCGATATCCAGCCAGGCGACTTCGTCGTCGTGGCCCGTAGTGCTGCGCGTTCCGCCAGCAACGACGAGATCCGCCAGGCCTTCCTGCGCCTGCTGCGTCGCCTGCGTGCATTGCCCGCGCCGGGCGTGGACGGCACAATGCCGCCGCCTGATGGCATCGCAACTCCTTCTTTGACCGAGCCGGCATCGCGTCCCGGCCCCGCCGAGCCTGTCCGCTGATGAACCAGACCCGCGTATTCCTCATTTTTGCCTGGCTGATGGTGGCCGTGCTGCTGTGGATGGAGTGGAGCCGTGAAAAGGCTGCTCCGACCCCGGCACCGACGACCACGTCGGCCCCGGCTGCCGTACAGAGTGTTCCGGGCGCTGCCTCGGGCAGCATTCCCAGTGCACAGGTCCCGGGCGCCCCGGGCCAGGCCGCTGTGCAGGCGCAGGCCAGTGCCACCCCGGCCAGCCAGCGCGTGACCGTCACCACCGACGTGCTGCGCCTGGTGCTTGATGGTGGCCGCGTGCTCGACGCCGAGCTGCTGCAGTTCCCGCAGACCAAGGACGAAGGCAGCCCGCCGGTTCGCCTGCTGACCGAAGACCCCGCGCATCCGTACAGCGCGATCAGTGGCTGGGCCAGCGAAGACAAGAACACCCCGGTTCCCGGCGCCGACGGCTTCAAGCTGGTCGGTGACACCAAGGACTTCGTGCTGGCCAAGGGCCAGAACGAGCTGCAGATCCCGTTCGTGTGGACTGCCGACAACGGCGTGACCATCAAGCGCACCCTGACTGTCTCGCGCAACGAGTACGCCGTGCGCTTCAAGGACGAAGTCAGCAATGCCGGCGCCGCGCCGTGGAACGGCTACGTCTACCGCACCCTGGACCGCACCCCGACCATCCTGTCGCGGAGCATGACCAACCCGGACTCCTTCAGCTTCAACGGTGCCACCTGGTACGACAACGACAAGAAGTACCAGCGTCGTGCGTTCAAGGACTACCTGGAAGACGGCACGCTCAACCAGAACATCACCGGCGGCTGGCTGGCGATGCTGCAGCACCACTTCTTCACCGCCTGGATCCCGCAGAAGGACCAGACCGCACACTACGTACTGTCGCAGGTGGCCGGTCGTGACCTGATCGAAGCGCGTGGCCCGGCCTTCACCGTGGCCCCAGGCCAGTCCACCAGCACCGAAGCCCGCCTGTGGGTCGGCCCGAAGCTGGTCAACCTGATTGCCAAGGAAGACGTGCCGGGCCTGGACCGCGTGGTCGACTACAGCCGCTTCTCGATGATGGCGGTGATCGGCCAGGGCCTGTTCTGGGTGCTGAACCAGGTGCACAAGCTGGTGGGTAACTGGGGCTGGGCGATCGTCGGCCTGGTGGTGCTGCTGAAGCTGGTGCTGTACCCGCTGTCGGCGACCCAGTACAAGAGCGGTGCCAAGATGCGTCGCTTCCAGCCGCGCATCGCGCAGCTGAAGGAACGCTATGGCGATGACCGCCAGAAGTTCCAGACCGCAATGATGGAGCTGTACAAGAAGGAAAAGATCAATCCGATGGGCGGCTGCCTGCCGATCCTCATCCAGATGCCGATCTTCTTCGCTCTGTACTGGGTGCTGGTGGAATCGGTCGAACTGCGCCAGGCGCCCTGGTTCGGCTGGATCCAGGACCTCACTGCTCGCGACCCGTACTTCATCCTGCCGGTGATCAACGTGGCGGTGATGTGGTTCACCCAGAAGCTGACCCCGGCACCGGGCATGGACCCGATGCAGCAGAAGATGATGCAGTTCATGCCGCTGGTGTTCGGCGTCATGATGGCCTTCATGCCGTCCGGCCTGGTCCTGTACTGGGTGGTCAACGGCGGCCTGGGCCTGCTGCAGCAGTGGTGGATGACCAAGCGCCATGGCGGCGAGCCGGTCCCGGCCACCACCGCTCCGGCCCCGGTCAAAAAGAAGTAATCGGTAGAGCCGGCCGCTGGCCGGCTGACCCCAGCAGAAGCCCGCCGCAAGGCGGGCTTTTCGCATGCGGCGTTAGAATCGCCTGCACACCGTTCCTCCCATCTTCGAGTCCGCCATGCGTGCGTCGTCGTTCCGCCTGTTCCTGCCCTCGCTGCTGTTGACCCTGGCCGTAGCGGGCTGTGGCGACAAGGACGCGAAGGTGCCGGCGAGCACGGTCACCCAGCCCAGCGCGCAGGCCGCCGCCGCTGCCGATCCGGCCGCCGCGCCGTTGCTGGCCGCGCTGCAGAAGCAACTCGATGGCTACCGCCGGATCATCGTGCTGCTGCCCGACGAGGAGCAGCAGTCGACCGCCGACCGCGGCACCTCCACGCGTGTGGGACAGCAGCTGTTCCACGATGGCCTGGAACAGCGCACGACCATCGCCGCGCAGTTCGACACCCTGCTGCGCGGTTCCAGCCCGCAGCGCTTTGCCACTCTCGGCACGGTGCTGGACTACATCGAGTCTGCGCCGGAACTGTTCGACGCCGATCGCCTGGCCTTCCGTGAAGTGCTGCGTGACCTGCATGAGCGGGTCGGCACCGATTCCTCGCTGCCGGCGGTGAAGCTGCACCAGCGCATCGGTGAGGATCTGGAAGCGCTCGATGAGATCGAGCGCAACTACAACCAGGAACTGACCCGCATCTTCAGCCGCTTCGAGCGCACCCGCGCCATCGAACTGAAGCGCGAGAAGTGGGACGACTACATCGCCCACCTGCACAAGGACTACAGCCGTGAAGCGATCCTGCGCGACTACGGGGTGATCGAGCCCTATCCGATGTCGATGAAGGACAGTGACCGCGAGATCTTCGGCCGAGACCTGCCGGCCAAGACCGTGGTGCTGACCTTCGACGACGGTCCGCACAAGGCCTACACCGATGAAGTGGTGGCCATCCTCAAGCGTTACGACGTGCCGGGCGTGTTCTTCGAAGTGGGCCGCAACCTGGGCAAGGTCGAGGCCGATGGCAAGGTCAGCCTCGGCCCGATGGCGAAGATCAGCCGCAACCTGATGGAACAGGGCTATGCGGTCGGCAACCACAGCCTGACCCACGCCCAGCTGTCGCGCACCACCGGCGACGCCCTGCGCCAGCAGGTGCTGGACACCGACACGCTGCTGAAGGATGTCGACAGCAAGCGCGCGCCGCTGTTCCGCTTCCCGTATGGTGCGCGCAATGCCGAAGGCCTGCAGCTGCTCAACGAGGCCGGGCTGAAGTCGATCATGTGGAACATCGACTCGATGGACTGGGCCGACCCGGTGCCGGAATCGATCGTGCAGCGCGTACTCGACCAGGTGAACAAGGAGCAGCGCGGCATCATCCTGTTCCATGACATCCACGATCGCGCAGTGAAGGCGCTGCCGCAGATCCTCGACCGGCTGATCGCCGAGGGTTACCAGTTTGCCGGCTGGAACGGCCGCGACTTCACCGTGGCCCGTGCGCGCAAGGGTGATGCCGCTGCCGCCACCGTCACCACCGGCTACGAGAAGTCGTGGGCGATCGTGGTCGGCATCGACAACTACGCCAAGTGGCCGAAGCTGGAATACGCCAGCCATGATGCGCAGGCGGTGGCCGATACCCTGACCGGGCAGTTCGGCTTCCCGTCCTCGCAGGTGATCGTGCTGAAGAACGAGCAGGCCACGCGCAACAACATCCTCGCGGCCTTCCACGACCGCCTGGCTGACGATCGCACCGGGAAGAACGACCGCGTGTTCGTATTCTTCGCTGGCCATGGCGCGACCCGCCAGCTCGCCTCAGGGCGCGACCTCGGCTACATCATCCCGGTCGATTCGGATCCGAAGGAATTCGCCACCGACGCGATTGCGATGACCGACATCCAGAACATCGCCGAAAGCATGCAGGCCAAGCATGCGATGTTCGTGATGGATGCCTGCTACAGCGGCCTGGGCCTGACCCGTGGCGGCCCGTCGTCGTCGTCGTTCCTGCGCGAGAACGCGCGTCGCAGCGCGCGGCAGATGCTGACCGCCGGTGGTGCCGACCAGCAGGTGGCCGATGCCGGCCCCAACGGCCACTCGGTGTTCACCTGGGTGCTGCTGCAGGCGCTGGCCGGCAAGGGTGACCTCAACGGCGACGGCCTGATCACCGGTACCGAGCTGGCCGCCTACGTGGCGCCGGCCGTATCGGCGGTCTCGCACCAGACCCCGGCCTTCGGCAGCCTGCCCGGTTCGCAGGGCGGCGAGTTCGTGTTCCAGGTGCCGGACAGCCAGGAATTCCTCAATGCCGATACGCGCCAGCTGACCGCCGATGCGATCGCGCTGAACAACAAGGTGGAGGCCGCCAGCGAGGCCAAGGGCAGCCAGGCACCGGTGACGGTGGCTGACCTGCAGGGCGGCAAGGCCAAGCTGGTAGTGCCCTCCGCCGGCCCGGCGTCCGACCGCCAGCGCGCGCAGCAGGCCAACGACCGTGGCCTGCAGCTGTACCGCGAGAAGCAATACGACGAGGCAGCCGCGCAGTTCACCGAAGCACTGAAGCTGCGTCCGGACTTCGCCCAGGCCGCCAACAACCTCGGCTTCGTCTACTACCGTCAGCAGCGCTACGCCGAAGCCGCACGCTGGCTGGAGAACACGCTGAAGATCGATCCGTCGCGTGCGGTGGCCTATCTCAACCTGGGCGATGCCTACTTCAACGCCGGCGACAAGGCCAAGGCGAAGCAGGCTTACACGACCTACCTGGCGCTGCAGCCGCAGGGCAGTGGTGCAGCGCAGGCACGCGCGCAGCTGGAGAAACTCTGAACCATGAACGACGCGATCCGCACCGACACCATCGTGGCCATCGCCAGCGCTCCGGGCGCTGGCGGTGTCGGCCTGCTGCGCCTGTCCGGTCCGCGCGCTGCGGCCATCGCCAACGCGTTGGGTGCGCCTGCATTGCGCCCGCGCCATGCGCACTACGCACGCCTGCGCGACGCCGATGGCGAGGTCATCGACGATGGCATCGTGCTGTGGTTCCCGGCACCGAACAGCTTCACCGGCGAAGAGGTGGTGGAACTGCAGGGCCACGGCAGTCCGGTCCTGCTGCAGCAACTGGTCGCGCGCTGCATCGCGCTCGGTGCGCGCCAGGCGCGGCCGGGCGAGTTCAGCGAACGCGCGTTCCTCAACGGCAAGCTCGACCTGGCCCAGGCCGAAGCCATCGCCGACCTGATCGCGGCCGGCGACAATCGCGCCGCGCGCGCCGCGCGACGTTCGCTGGATGGTGTGTTCTCGCGGCGCATCGACGCCGTGGTCGAGCAACTGGTGCTGCTGCGCATCCACGTGGAAGCGGCCATCGACTTCGCCGACGAACCGCTGGATACCCTCGGTGGCGCGCAGGTGCGGCGTGGCCTGGAACAGGCGCGCAGTGATCTGGCCCTGCTGCGCCGAGACGCCGAACGTGGCCGCCGCCTGCGCGATGGCCTGCATGCCGTGCTGATCGGTCCGCCGAATGCCGGCAAGAGCTCACTGCTGAACGCACTGGCCGGCAGCGAACGCGCCATCGTTACCGACATCGCCGGCACCACCCGCGACACGTTGCGCGAGACCATCCGCCTGGATGGCCTGGAGCTGACCTTGGTCGACACCGCGGGCCTGCGCGACGGCGGCGACGCCATCGAACGCGAAGGCATGCGCCGCGCCCACGTGGAAATCGAGCGCACCGACCTGGCGCTGATCGTGCTGGATGCGCGCGATCCGGCGGCCGGGCAGGCGGCGCTGGGTGATGCCGTGGCAGCGGTGCCGCACAAGATCTACATCCACAACAAGTCGGACCTGCTCGGTGTGCTGCCGGCGCTGGACGACCCGGACCGCGTGTTCGTTTCGGCCGCCACCGGCGCCGGGCTGGACGACCTGCATGCGCGCCTGCGTTCGATTGCCTCGGCCGGGGCAGGGGAGCAGGTGGATGGCGAGTTCTCCGCGCGCACGCGCCATGTGCATGCCATCGAGCGAGCGCAGGAACACGCGCAGCGCGCCGATGGCGAGCTGGCGCACGAGCACCTGGAGCTGGCCGCCGAGGAATTGCGGCTGGCGCATGATGCGCTGGGTGAGATCACCGGGCAGATGAGTGCCGATGATCTGCTGGGAAGGATCTTCTCCAGTTTCTGCATCGGCAAGTAACTGTAGAGCCGAGCCCGTGCTCGGCTGTTCTACCGGTCAGCCGAGCATGGGCTCGGCTCTACAGGTGCAGGCTTCCCCCACCTGTCATATTGCCGCCGCATACTGACGGCCATCACATACCGCTTGGGGAAGTCGCAGTGAAGTCGTGGGGTTGTGCGTTGCTGTTGTCGCTGGCCGTGGCACCATCGGTGGCCATGAGTGCTGAATCCTCCACCCCGGCCGCACCCAAGGTGTCGGTCTATGGTCATCGCGGCGCAAGCGCACTGCTGCCCGAGCACACCCTGGCGTCGTACGCGCAGGCGATCGCCGATGGCGCCGACTACATCGAACCGGACCTGGTGATGACCAGGGACGGGGTGATGGTGGCCCGCCACGAGAACGAGATCGGCGGCACCACCGACGTCGCCTCGCATCCGGAGTTCGCCAGCCGCCGCACGAGCAAGGTGATCGACGGTCAGAAGGTCGACGGCTGGTTCACCGAAGACTTCACCCTGGCCGAGCTGAAGACCCTGTACGCGCGTGAGCGCCTGCCGGAGCTGCGCAGTACTGCCTACGACGGCCAGTTCCGCATCGCCAGCCTGGACGAGATCCTGGCCTTCCTGGTGCAGCAGGCCGGGCGTGCCAACCGCGGCATCGGCCTGGTGCCGGAGATCAAGCACCCGACCTACTTCCAGTCCATCGGCCTGCCGATGGAAGACAAGCTGCTGGCCGCACTGCGTGGCAACGCGTACACCAATGTCGGGCCGGTCACGATCCAGTCGTTCGAGACCGCCAACCTGCGCTACCTGCGCGGCAGGATCGGCCGGGGCAGCAACATCCGGCTGCTGCAGCTGCTGTGGAAGGGCGATACCCAGCCGGCCGACATCGTCAAGGCCGGCGGCGCGCTGACCTATGCGCAGATGATGACCCCGGCCGGCCTGAAGGACATTGCCGGCTACGCCGATGGTATCGGCCCCGAGCTGCGTTCGATCATTCCACTGGATGCCAAGGGTGCGCTGGGCACGCCGACCTCGCTGGTACTTGATGCGCACGCCGCTGGCCTGATGGTGATTCCGTACACCTTCCGCCCGGAAAACCACTTCCAGCCCAGCAACCTGCGCAAGGGTGCCGACAGCGCGCGCAATGCCGAGGGATCGATTGCCGAGATGCGGGCTTACCTGGCGACGGGCATCGATGCGTTCTTCACCGATGACCCGGCGCTCGGCCGGCAGGCGGTGGATGGGATGGGCGCGGCGGGGAACTGATTCTCTTGGTAGTGCCGGCCGCTGGCCGAGCGCCGGGTCATCGGTGAAGAACGCATCGATGCCCGTCGCCAGGTAAGCCCGCATCTCGGCAATCGATCCCTC
>NZ_JAXBRE020000026.1:39478-56743 GCF_047520985.2 Stenotrophomonas sp. BR163 | reverse complement strand
GACGCTGGTGGACTTCAACGACCAGCGACTGGGGCGGCTGACGCTGGTGCGCAACCTGCTGGACCGGTTGCCGGACACGCGGGTGAACGCACCGTTGCCGCAGGCCCTGCCGACCCACCCTAATCCTCGACCGGGAAGTCCTCGATCGGCTTCAGCACATCGTAGTGCTCGCGATGCAGCTTGCCCTTCAGCTTCGGCAGCTCCGGCAACGGTGCGTTCACCCGCGTGTCCGGCAACCGGTCCAGCAGGTTGCGCACCAGCGTCAGCCGCCCCAGTCGCTGGTCGTTGAAGTCCACCAGCGTCCACGGCGCCGCCTCGCGATGCGTCGCGCGCAGCATCGCCTCGCGTGCCTCGGTGTACGCGCTGTACTTGCTGCGCGATTTCAGGTCGACCGGTGAGAGCTTCCAGCCCTTCAGCGGATCGAGATGGCGTTCGGCGAAGCGCTTTTCCTGTTGCTCCTGATCCACGCACAACCAGTACTTGAACAGCAGGATGCCGTCGTCCACCAGCAGCTGTTCGAACACCGGCGCCTGGCGCAGGAACTGCTGGTACTCGGTTTCGCTGCAATAACCCATCACCCGTTCAACACCGGCACGGTTGTACCAGCTGCGGTCCATCAGCACGATCTCGCCGGCGGCGGGAAGAAGCGCGGCGTAACGCTGGAAGTACCACTGCGTGGCTTCACGGTCGGTGGGCTTGGGCAGCGCCACCACCCGGCATTGGCGCGGGTTGAGATGCTGGCTGATGGCCTGGATCGCACCGCCCTTGCCGGCTGTATCGCGGCCTTCGAACAGCACCAGCAGGCGTTGCCCGCTGTACTGAACCCAGCGCGCCATTGCAGTCAGTTCCAGCTGCAGCGGCAGCAGCAGTTCGTCGTAGTCCTTGCGCTTGAGCTTGGCCATCGTTACGTCACGCGGGGAGGAAGCCGGAGCGTAACGCAGCGGTTGCTCAGGGGGTGTCGACGCCCTGCCAGCCCTGCTCGCCCGCCAGCGTCTGCAGCAGGGCGGAAAGGTCATGGGCAAAACCTGCCATGTTGAATACACCACTGTCTTCGCGTGCCTGCGCCAGTTCGGCACGCAACGCTGCCAGCGCCGCCGGGTTGTTGCCCAGCGCGCTGGCGGTGGCGATGAACGCCGCATCGTCGGCAACGTTCATCCGCGAGAGATCCAGATGATGGTTGAGGCTGCCGGCCACGCGCGCGGCGAAGGTATCGCCCGGGCAGGTCAATACCGGGCAGCCGGCCCAAAGCGCGTCGGACGCGGTGGTATGCGCGTTGTACGGATGCGTGTCGAGGAACAGGTCGGCCAGCTGATAGCGGGCCAGATACTGCGGATGTGGCAGCTTGGTCATGAACACCAGCCGCGTTGGATCCAGGCCGGCGGCCTGCGCGGCCGCACGCAGGCGGGCATCGGCCTTGCCGGGCCCGGACAGCAGCCACAGCACGCTGCCGGGCACGGCCTGCAGCACCGCGAAGGCGCGGCCCATGCTGCGCGGGTTGAGCTTGTAGCTGTTGTTGAAGCAGCAGAACACCACGCCGTGTTCGGGCAGCCCGCACTCGGCGCGGGACGGTGCCGGTTCCAGTACGCGGGTGTTGTCCGAGGGCTGGAAGGCACGTGGCAGGCGCAGGACGCGTTCGCTGAAGTGAGGTTCCAGCGATGCCGGCAGCACGAATTCGTCGGCGACCACGGCATCCAGCCAGCGCGCACCTGATGTGCCGGGGTAGGCCAGCCAGTTCAGCTGCAACGGGGCCGGGCGCATGGCCAGCACTTCGGGCGTGCCGCCGCCCCCCCAGCCGCGCAGGTCGAACAGCAGGTCGATGCCCTGTGCACGGATGCGGGCCGCGATGTCGGCATGCCGCAGTGCGGCCACGTCATGCAGGCGGGCCGCAGCCTGCAGGCGTTCGCGGATGCGGCTGCCATCGGCGCGGTTCAGCGCGAACAGGTGCAGCTGCAGCGCCGGGTCATGGCGCAGGTGTTCGAGCAGGGCCACGGTCAGCAGCCCGGTAGGATGGGCGCCGAAGCCATTGGAGAGGAAGCCGACGCGCAACGCGCCGTGCTCGCGAACCTTCACTGCAGGAAGGGGGCGCACCGCCGACGCAACGACCGCGGCGCGTGCGCGCGCACAGGCCAACTGCTCCGCAGCGCTGGCGTCTTCGTTGAGGAAGGCGAAGGGTTCCACCGCACCCTGACCCGCGGCGAGCGCGTTGCGCACCTGCGCAGCCAGCGTGTCCACGTCCTGCCAGTCACACAGGCGGCGCTGCCAGGCCAGGCGCTGGGCGGCGATATAGGGTTCGCCCGGTATCAGCGCATGCGCGCGGCGATAGGCCGTCGCCGCCCCTTCGGCATCATCGGCATCTTCCAGCGCGTGGCCCAGCCACAACGCGATGCCCGGGTGCTGCGGGGCCAATGCCGAGGCCTGGCCGAGCAGCTTCGCCGCGTCGGCGTGCGCGCCGGCCATCCACGCCACGCGCCCCAGCCGCGCCAGCGCTTCGGGGTGGTTGGGGCGCAGCTGCAGGGCACGTCGTGCGGCCTGCTCGCCGGCAGCGATGTCGCCGGCTTCCAGTTCCAGGTCGGCCAGCATCACCCAGGCGACGAAGTCGCCGGGCTGGCGTGCGATCGCCTGCTGCAGGTGCTGCCGCTGCTGCCAGGCCGTCATCGTGCTCAGCCCGCCGACAGCTGGGCCAGGGCGTCGACCTGGTGTTCGTGGCTGAGCCGCTGCAGCAGCGGGTCGAGGTCACCGGCCAGGATGTTGGGCAGGTCGTACAACGTCAGGCCTTCCACGCGGTGGTCGGTGATCCGGCCCTGCGGGAAGTTGTAGGTGCGGATGCGCTGGCTGCGATCGCCGCTGCCGACCTGCAGGCGCCGCGACTCGGCCTGTGCCGCGTCCTGGCGCTGGCGCTCGGCATCGAGCAGCTGCGCCTTCAGGCGCTTCATCGCCTTGTCGCGGTTGGCGTGCTGGCTGCGCTCGGTCTGGCACTCCACCACCACGCCGGTCGGCACGTGGGTGATGCGGATCGCGGACTCGGTCTTGTTGACGTGCTGGCCACCTGCACCGGACGAGCGGAACGTATCCACCTTCAGGTCGGCCGGGTTGATGACGATGTCATCGACTTCGTCGGCCTCGGGAATGATCGCCACGGTCGCGGCCGAGGTATGGATGCGGCCCTGCGATTCGGTGGCCGGCACGCGCTGCACGCGGTGCGTGCCCGATTCGAACTTCAGGCGCGAGAACGCACCACGGCCGACCACACGCGCCACCACTTCCTTGTAGCCGCCATGCTCGCCGGGGTTGTCCGATTCGATCTCGACCTTCCAGCCCTGGCGTTCGGCATAGCGGGCGTACATGCGGAACAGGTCGCCGGCGAAGATCGCGGCTTCGTCGCCGCCGGTGCCGGCGCGCACTTCCAGGAACAGGTTGCCTTCGTCGCGCGGGTCACGCGGCACCAGCAGCAGCGCAAGCTCCTGCTCCAGTTCCTGCAGGCGCGCCTGCGCGGCGGCGATTTCCTCGTCGGCCAGCTCGCGCAGGTCGGGGTCGGCGCGCATGCCTTCGGCGGCGGCCAGGTCGGCCTTGGCACGGGCTTCATCGGCCAGTGCAGTGGCGACCGGTTCCAGTTGGGCGAATTCGCGCGAAAGGTCGCGGAAACGGGTGTTGTCGGCGACCACGTCGGGTTCGGCGAGCAGGCGTTCCAGTTCTTCGCGGCGCTCGGCCAGCGCTTCCAGCTTACGGCGCAGGGTCGGCGTCATCGGGTCTCACGGGTGGGTGGTGGTAGCCCGGCGTGGCCGGGAACAGGCGCTGGGCGGCGCGGGTCAGGTCGGCATCGCCACTCAGCGCGGCGGCGCGCAGTGCGGCGGTCGGCGGATGCAGCAGGCGGTTGGTCAGGCCGTGGGCCAGCAGTTCCAGCACTTCGTCGGCGGGCTTGCCGTTGGCCAGCTGCTGGCGTGCGCGCTCCAGCAACTCGGCGCGGGTGGCCTCGCCGAACGCACGCAGCTGCCGCAAAGGCGCCTGATGGGCACTGGCCTGCTGGGTCTCGACGTAACGCGATACCTGCAGGTCGATGATCGCCTCGGCTTCGGCGGCGGCCTCGCGGCGGCCACGGCGGTTGTCTTCCACCGCGCGCTCCAGGTCATCGACGGTGTAGAGGAAGGCATCGTTGAGCGTGCCGACCTCGGCTTCGATGTCGCGCGGAACGGCCAGGTCGAACAGCAGCATCGGCTTGTGCCGGCGTGCACGCAGGGCCTTGGCGACCATCTCGCGATGGATCACCGGCTCGCGCGCGGCGGTAGCCGAGAACACCACGTCGGCCTCGCCCAGGTGGCGGTCCAGTTCGGTCAGCGGCAGGGCCACGCCGCCATGGCGGCTGGCCAGTTCCTGCGCGTGGGCCAGGGTGCGGTTGGCGATCAGCAGCCGCCGCACCTTGCCTTCGCTCAGGTGCCGTGCAGCCAGCTCGATGGTCTCGCCGGCACCAACCAGCAGCACAGTGGAGTCGTCCAGCCGGGCGAACGCGTTCTGCGCCAGGCGCACCGCGGCCGACGCCACCGATACCGGGTTGGCACCGACCTGGGTATCGGTGCGCGCCCGCTTGGCCACCGAGAAGGTCTGCTGGAACAGGCGGTCCAGGCGCTGGCCGAGCAGGCCATGGTCGCGCGCGGTCGACCAGGCGTCCTTCACCTGGCCGAGGATCTGCGGTTCGCCCAGCACCATCGAGTCCAGCCCGGTGGCGACCCGGAACAGGTGGCGCACAGCCTCGGCATCGGCATGCTGGTACAGATAACCCTGCAGGTCGCCGGCCTGGCTGCGCAGCCACTGGTCCAGCGCCTGTGCCGAGTCGGCCACGGCGTACAGCTCGGTGCGGTTGCAGGTGGACAGCAGGACCGCCTCGGCGATCTGCGGGGTATCGCGCAGCGAGCCCAGCGCACGCGGCAACGCCTCACCGGCGAAGGCCGCGCGCTCGCGCAGCTCCACCGGTGCGGTCTGGTGATTCAGTCCGAGCACCCACAGGGTCATTGTTCAGTTGCTTGCGATAAGCTGCTGGCCATTGGACGACATTTTAAGGCCCCGATGCCGACGATGCCCGCATTGATTCGCATCCCCAGTGTTCTGCTGCTGTCCCTGGCCTGCGCCCAGGCCCTGGCGGCGGTGCCGGCCAAGGCCCCCGTGCGGGCCGCGGCCGCCGGGGAACTGGCGCTGGAGCCGGTGATGGCCGGTGAGTTCGCCCTGCAGGCCGGCAAGCTGGCCGAGGCCGCGCGCTGGTACCTGCAGGCCGCGCAGCAGACTGACGGCGATGCTGGCCTGGCCGAGCGCGCGACCCGTATCTCCATGCTTGCCAACGATGACGCCAGCGCCGCCAAGGGCCTGGCCCTGTGGCAGCAGCGCGCCCCGCGTTCGTTGACCATGCGCAGCGCCGCCGGTGCGCTGGCCATGCGCCAGGGTGATGTGAAGGCCGCCCGCACTGAATTGCAGGCGCTGCTGGCCGACCCCGACGAGCGCGGCTGGAAGTTCGCCCTGGCCGCGCTGATCGGCGGTGGCCGCGACCCGGCGGTGCCGGCGCAGGTGCTCGGCGAACTGGTCGATGCCAATGCCATTCCACCGAAGATCGAGGCCTGGCAGGAGTTCGGCCGCCTGGCCCTGCGCATGGACAAGCCTGACCTGGCGCGGCGCATGATTGATGAAGTGGTCAGGCGCTTCCCCGAAGAACCGCGCGTAGCGTTGCTGCGTGCCAGCCAGCTGCAGCAGGCCGGCGAGACCGACAAGGCCTTGTCGCTGCTGCACGACGTCGAGCCGAAGACCCGGCAGGACCCCGAGCTGCGCAATGCGGTGGCCATCGCCTACGACAGCCTGGGGCAACCGGCTGCGGCCGAGCGCGTACTGGCATTCGGCCCGCAGGATGTGCAGACCTGGGGCATGCGCGCTTCACTGTTGGCCAAGCAGGGCGACAAGGCGGCGCTGTCCAACCTCTACAACGAACTGTCGCGGCAGGCGGCCAAGCCGGACCCCGCGCAGCGCCTGTTGCTGGGCAAGATCGCCGAATACCTGAAGCGCTATCCCGAGGCGGTGCAGTGGTACCACAGTGTGCCCGGCGGTGATGAGCTGAGCGAGGCGCGCCTGCGTGCGGCCAACGCCCAGGCCCTGGCCGGACGGCTGCCGCAGGCACTGGATGAGGTGCACGCGATCCAGTCCGACGCGGTGGTCGATGATGATGTGCGCCGTGACGCGTATCTGCTGGAGGCCGAGCTGCGCCAGCGCGGCGATGACAGTGCTGGCGAACTGGATGCGCTGGCCCGCGGCCTGGCCGCCTACCCGGATGACAATGGCCTGCTGTACGCCCGCGCGCTCACCTGGGAGCGTCGTGACGATATTCCGCGCGCCGAGGCCGACCTGCGCAAGATCCTGGTGACCGACCCGGAAAACGTGCCGGCCCTGAACGCCTTGGGCTACACCCTGGCTGACCGTACCGGGCGCCTGCAGGAGGCGCTGGAGCTGATCGACCGCGCCCGCGTCGCCGAGCCGGACAACGCCGCTATCGTCGACAGCTATGGCTGGGTGCTGTATCGCCTGGGCCGCAAGGACGAAGCTCTGGTGCAGCTGCGCCGGGCCTGGACCCTGGCCAAGGACCCGGAGATTGCCGCCCATGTCGGCGAAGTGCTGTGGGTGCTGGGCAAGCATGACGAGGCCCGCCACTTCTTCGACGAAGCGGCCAAGCTCGACCCTGAAAACCGCGCGCTGCTGCGCGCCCGCGAGAAATTCAATCCATGAGTGTTTCCCTGATCCGGCCACTGCTGTTGGCGGCTGCGACCCTGGCGGTGACCGCCTGTACCAGCGTGGGCACGCAGAAGACCCCGCCACCGGCGGTGGTCGAGACGGTTTCGGCCGAAGCGGCGCAGGCCGAAGCGGCGCGCGTGGCGGCCCTGCATGCACAGCGGGACTGGGCCTTCCAGGGCCGGGTCGCGGTCAGCAAGGGCAAGGACGGCGGCAGCGGTCGCATCGACTGGAAGCAGGAAGGCCGCCGCTACGTGGTGGAATTGAGCGCGCCGGTGACCCGGCAGAGCTGGAAGCTGACCGGCGATACCCATTCCGAAGCTGGCCGCCTGGAAGGACTGACGGGCGGCCCGCGCGACGGCGAGGACGCCCAGCAGCTGTTGCTGGAGGCGACCGGCTGGGACATTCCGGTCAACCAGTTGCCGGAGTGGATCCGCGGGCTGGTCGCCGGCGACGCCGCCGGCCCCGAGACGGTCGAACGCGACGGTGAAGGCCGGCCGCGCCGGATGCAGCAGATGGGCTGGCAGGTACAGTACCTGGACTGGTACCCGGGCGACGCCGGACGGCCGGCGCTGCCGCGCCGGATCGAGGCCAGCAATGGTGACGCCAAGGTGCGCCTTCTGGTGGACCAGTGGGGGCAGGGCACGCCATGAGCGGGGCAGTCGACGACGCGGGCTGGTCCTGGTGGCCGGCCCCGGCCAAGCTGAACCTGTTTCTGCACATCACCGGGCGCCGGGCCGACGGCTACCACGAACTGCAGACCGTGTTCCGCCTGCTGGACTGGGGCGATCGCATCGGCCTGCGCCTGCGTGAAGACGGCCAGGTGCGCCGGCACGGCGAGGGCCTGGCGGGCGTGGCCGAGGCCGATGATCTGGCGGTGCGCGCCGCGCGTCTGCTCCAGGAAGCGGCGAAGGTCGCGCAAGGTGCGGACATCATCGTTGAAAAGCATGTTTCAGCCGGCGGCGGCTTCGGTGGCGGCTCGTCCGATGCGGCCACGGTACTGGTGGTGCTGAACCGGCTCTGGCAGGCCGGGCTGGACGAAGAGGCGCTGGCCGCGCTGGGCCTGCGCCTGGGCGCCGACGTGCCGGTGTTCGTGCGCGGTCGCAACGCCTGGGCAGAAGGGGTGGGCGAGCGCCTGCAGCCGATCACGCTGGCGCCGGCCTGGTATGTGGTGGTTGAACCGGGCGTTCATGTTCCCACGCCGGCCCTGTTTGCAGACCCGGATTTGACGCGCGACAGCCCAGTGGCGAAAATAGAGGACTTCGCTTCCGGGACCCTGGTCGGGAACGCGTTCGAACCGGTGCTGCGCCGCCGTGAGCCTGCCGTCGAGGCAGCGCTTGCCGCGTTGAGCGACATCGGCACGGCGCGGCTGACCGGTTCGGGAAGTGGTTGTTTCGTCGAATTCGCGTCGCAGTCTGCTGCAGAGCAGGGACGGTCGAAATTGCCGAAGGAGTTGCGGGCAAGGGTGGCTGCGGGCGTTGCGCGTTCGCCACTGCTGGATGCACTCGAGCAACACTGATTTATCAATGCAGGGGCGTCGCCAAGAGGCCCAAGGCACCAGGTTTTGATCCTGGCATTCGTAGGTTCGAATCCTACCGCCCCTGCCAATAGCGGCTGTGTCCGCGCCTTCCAGCGCATCGCCCGCGCGGGACGTGGAAACAACCGCGGTGTTGTCAGCAGCAGGGGTCCATCCGGGTCCTTGCCGCCCCCGGATCCCCGCCACTCGTCCCCGCCCGAGACAATCATGATGCAAGAGTCCCCGAACCTGCTGGTCTTTTCCGGCAACGCCAACAAACGTCTGGCGCAGAACATCTGCAAGGAACTGGGGGTTCGCCCGGGCAAGGCGCTGGTCTCGCACTTCTCCGATGGCGAAGTGCAGGTGGAGATCGAAGAGAACGTCCGCAAGCAGGACGTGTTCGTGATCCAGCCGACCTGCGCGCCGAGCGCGGAAAACCTGATGGAACTGCTGGTGCTGATCGACGCGCTCAAGCGCGCATCGGTGGCCAGCGTGACCGCCGTGGTGCCGTACTTCGGCTACTCGCGCCAGGACCGCCGCATGCGTTCCTCGCGCGTGCCGATCACCGCCAAGCTGGCGGCCAAGATGTTCAGCACCGCTGGCGCTGATCGCGTGCTGACCGTCGACCTGCACGCCGACCAGATCCAGGGCTTCTTCGATATTCCGGTGGACAACGTGTATGCGTCCCCGCTGCTGCTGGCCGACATCTGGCGCGCCTACGGCACCGAGAACCTGATTGTTGTCTCGCCGGACGTGGGCGGCGTGGTCCGCGCCCGTGCGGTTGCCAAGCGCCTGGATGACGCCGACCTGGCGATCATCGACAAGCGCCGCCCGCGCGCCAACGTCTCCACCGTGATGAACATCATCGGCGACGTCGAAGGCAAGACCTGCGTGATGGTCGATGATATCGTCGATACCGCTGGCACCCTGTGCGCCGCTGCCGCTGCCCTGAAGGCGCGCGGTGCGCTCAAGGTCGCCGCCTACTGCACCCACGCGGTGCTGTCGGGCCCGGCGGTGGACAACATCACCAATTCCCAGCTCGACGAGCTGGTGGTGACCGACACCATCCCGCTGAAGGACGCAGCGCGGGTGTGCAGCAAGATCCGCCAGCTGAGCGTGGCGGAAATGCTGGCCGAAACGATGCGCCGCATCGCCTTCGGCGAGTCGGTCAGCTCGCTGTACGTCGACTGAGTTTTCGTCCCTGCCGGCAACGGCGGGGACATACCCGGATGCTTCTGGTCGCGGAAGCATCTTCAACCGCCACGCCGCAGGGCGCGGCAACAACCTGAGTAGTCGAAAATGTCGAAGACCCATGAAATCAAGGTCACCAAGCGTGAACTGCAGCGTAAGGGTGCGAGCCGCCGCCTGCGTCACGCTGGTGTGATCCCGGCTATCGTGTACGGCGGCAACGCCGAGCCGGTCGCCATCAGCCTGGACCACAACGAAATCTGGCTGGCCCAGCAGAACGAGTGGTTCTATGCCTCGATCCTGGACCTGAACCTGGATGGCCAGGTGCAGAAGGTCCTGCTGCGTGACATGCAGCGCCACCCGTACAAGCAGCTGATCATGCACCTGGACTTCCAGCGCGTGAACGAGAACGAAGCCCTGACCGCTTCGGTCCCGCTGCACTTCGTCAACGAAGACACCTCGCCGGCCGGCAAGGCTGCCGACGTCGTGGTCACCCACGAACTGAAGGAAGTGACCATCACCTGCCTGCCGAAGGACCTGCCGGAGTCGATCGAAGTCGACCTGGGCGAGCTGAAGGCCGGTGACGTCGTGTACCTGTCCAACATCAAGCTGCCGAAGGGCGTGGAAATCCCGGCGCTGGCGCTGGGCAAGGACCACGACGACGCCATCGTCACCGCCAAGGCCGGCAAGGCCGACGAGGCTGACGAAGAAGCGGCTGCCGCCGAGTAATACCGTTACGGTGCCTGCCTCCGGGCGGGCACCGTACTGGAAGGAACCATGGCAGGACTGCGACTGATCGTCGGTCTGGGCAATCCCGGATCGGAACACGCCCGGACCCGGCACAATGCCGGGTTTCATTTCGTTGAGGCCCTGGCGGAAAAAGCCGGTGCGCGATGGAATGTGGACAGCAAGTTGTTCGGCGAGACCGCCAAGGTCGAGATCGCCGGGCAGACGGTGTGGCTGCTCAAGCCCGCCACCTTCATGAACCTCAGCGGCAAGTCGGTCACCGCCGCGCAGCGGTTCTGGAAGATCGAGCCGGAAGAAACCCTGCTGGCCCACGACGAGCTGGACCTGCCGCCCGGTGCGGCGCGACTGAAGTTCGACGGTGGCCACGGCGGCCAGAACGGCCTGCGCGACACCATCCGCCTGCTCGGCCACGGCAAGTTCCATCGCCTGCGCGTGGGCATCGGCCATCCCGGCCACAAGGACCGCGTGGTGGGTTGGGTGCTGGGGCGCCCGTCCAAGGAGGATGACGTGCTGATCGCACGCGCCATCGACGATGCGATCGACGTGCTGCCGCTGGCGGTGCAGGGCGATTTCAACGAAGCGATGAAGCGGCTGCACACCCCGCGCTGACCATGACCGACCCGCGTACTCCCTGCACCGTGTGTGGCGCCATGATCCTGCTGGCGACGGCGGCCCGGAACGATGGGCTCTGCATGCCGTGCCGGAATGGCACGCGGCAAAGCATGGAAATGGCGAAGACGCGAGATCGGGAGGTTCGCGAGGAGCGCAAGCGCTTCGAGGAATCAGCAGAGGGGCGGCATTGGCATTGGTTGATCGAACAAGTCCACGGGAACGGTTGTGGATTTTCCGGATTGTCAGTGCAGGATCAGCGCTACTTTGCGATCAACGCGCTCATCAATGATGTCTATCGTGGAGGGCTTGATGCCTATTTCCAAAATTCTGCTGGCGGCTACATCGCGGAAGCGCTTGCAGGGCTTGGGGAGATGCAGCAGCTTGACGTGCGAGACATCGTGCTCGCGGCCCAGCAGCTACTGTTTGGCAATGAGGCCATGGAAGATCATCATGCGCAGAGACGCCTGCAAATCTATCGTGCCGACGGGTATCTCGACGATGAAGTCGAAACAGCACTTGATGCGCTGGATGGGCGATTCTATGCACTGGTCGACGACGGCCAGCTTGAAGAACTGCTGAAAGCGTACGCAGAACGTCACAGGTTGTACGCCGCGTTCTAGCGCGGGCTACTGGAAGGACGATTGGGGATTGAGGGCATGCCCGCAGGCGAGCCTTGAATCCCGAATCATCCACTTACACTCAAACCCGGATTCAACCCATGGGTATCAAATGCGGCATCGTCGGCCTGCCCAACGTCGGCAAGTCGACCCTGTTCAATGCGCTGACCAAGGCGGGTATCGCCGCGGCGAACTTCCCGTTCTGCACCATCGAGCCGAACGTCGGCATCGTGCCGGTACCGGATCCGCGCCTGAACGAGCTGGCGGGCATCATCAACCCGCAGAAGGTCATCCCGACCGCGGTCGAGTTCGTCGACATCGCCGGCCTGGTTGCCGGTGCCGCCAGCGGTGAAGGCCTGGGCAACAAGTTCCTGGCGCACATCCGCGAAGTCGATGCGATCACCCACGTGGTGCGCTGCTTCGAGCACGGTGACATCGTGCACGTGGCCGGCAAGGTCGACCCGATCTCGGACATCGAAACCATCGACACCGAGCTGGCGCTGGCCGACCTGGACAGCGTCGAGAAGGCGCTGAACCGTGCCGAGCGTGCGGCCAAGGGCGGCGACAAGGATGCAGCGGCGCGCAAGCCGGTGCTGGCCAAGCTGCAGGCGGCGCTGTCGGAGGGCAAGGCCGGCCGCTCGGCCGGCCTGGACGAGGAAGAGAAGGCGCTGGTGCGCGACCTGTTCCTGCTCACCCTGAAGCCGGTGATGTACATCGCCAACGTGCTGGAAGACGGTTTCGAGAACAACCCACACCTGGAAGCCGTGCGCGCGCATGCCGCCGCAGAAGGCGCGCAGGTGGTGCCGGTGTCGGCCGCGATCGAAGAAGAGCTGTCCCAGCTCGACGACGAGGACCGCGATACCTTCCTGGCCGACCTGGGCCTGAGCGAGCCGGGCTTGAACCGCGTGATCAACGCGGCCTACAGCCTGCTCGGCCTGCAGACCTACTTCACCGCTGGCGTGAAGGAAGTCCGTGCGTGGACCGTGCGCAAAGGCGCCACTGCCCCGCAGGCTGCCGCCGTCATCCACACCGACTTCGAGAAGGGCTTCATCCGCGCCGAAACCATCGCGTATGACGACTTCATCAAGTACAAGGGCGAAGCCGGCGCGAAGGAAGCCGGCCGCCTGCGCCTGGAAGGCAAGGAGTACCGCGTGCAGGAAGGCGACATCCTGCACTTCCGCTTCAACGTCTGATCCTGCGGCATCGGATCGACCCCGGACGCCCCGCCCTGTGCGGGGCGTTCGCGTTTCCGGCACCGCCGCCGGTGGCTGGCGAAAAAATGACCATGCTTTGAAACGCTTGCGCGGCAAGTCTCGCGCTCACTTGTCCACACCAAACCCCCACCACTTTCCACGCGCGGTGTGGAAAACCCGGTGTGCCGCTGTAGAGCCGAGCCCATGCTCGGCTGATGCCAGCCGGAGCCGAGCGTGGGCTCGGCTCTACAAGGGGCTCGCCCGCGTGACCTGGACAAATTTTCACCGCGCTTCGAAACGCCTGCGGTGCAATGCTCGCACCCACTTGTCCACATCAAGTTCCCATCGCTCTCCACGTACCGTGTGGAAAATAATCGGGGCCGTGGACAAAAAATCACCACGTCCGGAAACGCCTGCACCGCAACGCTCGAACCCACTTGTCCACACCAAGTTCCCATTGCTTTCCACGTGCGGTGTGGAAAACCCCAGATGGCCCGCTCTGGTAGTCGCCCCACCTTGGTGGGCGCGTGGCATATCAGTGTCCACCAAGGTGGGCATCTACCAGAGCCAGGTTCCCAAACAACAAGGCCCGCCAATGGCGGGCCCCGTCGTCCACGTCCTGCGTAACCGCGCTTACAGTGCGCTGCCACCGAACTTGTGGGTGTACTGCAGGTTGATCGTGCGGCCGACGCTGTCGAACCAGGACACGTCGTAGTACGGGTAAGCGGTGTACGTACGGTCCTTCGGCGGCATCTTGTTGAACACATTGACCACCGACAGCGACAGGCGCGAGTGGTCGTCGAAGCGGTACTGCAGCGAGGCGTTGTAGCGATAGGTCGCCGTCACGTACGGGCTGTCGCCGCTGTCCCAGTCGAACACCTGGTCGTAGCTGTCCGAGGTCGGCAGCTTGCCCAGGCGCGAGCCGTACACCGTTGCCGACCACGCATCCTTCTCCCAGGTCACGCTCAGGCTGGTCTTGGTGCGCGGAATGTCGAAGCCACTGTTGACCGCGAACTGGTCTTCGGTGCGGTCGCCGGGGTAGCGCTGGAAATCATGCTTCTTCACCCAGGTGTGCGTGCCGTTGAAGACGAAATCGCCGATGCCCGTCTGCAGGCGATAGCGCAGGCCGACGTCGATGCCGGAGGTGGATTCGCGGGCGACGTTGATCGGCTCCACGTGCACGCCATACAGGCGTCCGTCGTTGCTGCGGGTGATGCGGGCGAGCGCGTCCACGCAGGTCGGCGAATTGATGTCGGCGCTGCCCAGGCGGCAGTCTGCTTCGTTGGCCAGGAGCGTGCGCACGTCCATGTCCTGCACCTGGTTGCGCATGTCGATGTCGAACCAGTCCACCGACAGGTCCAGGCCGATCGCCGGCGACCAGACGATGCCGGCGCTCCACGAGGTGCTGGTTTCCGGGTCGAGCTGGCGGTTGCCGGTGCGACTGCGGATCAGGTTGCGCTCGTAATCGGAACAGTCGCTGGCTTCCTCAAGGCGGCAGGTGTACAGATCCTCGGCGCTGGTCTCGTCGTTGCCCGGTCCGGCAAAAACATAGTGCAGGTCCGGTGCACGGAATGCGGTGCCGTAGGAGCCGCGCACCAGCAGGGTATCGATCGGGCGCCATTCCAGGCCGCCGCTCCAGGTCGCCTTGCCGATGCTGTGTCCGGAATAGCGGTACTGGTCGTAGCGGCCCGCCATGCTCAGGTTGACCGTGTCGTGCAGCGGCATGCGCAGCTCCGCAGCCGTCGCCCAGCGGTTGCGCGAACCCTTGCCGTCCGAATCCTTCCAGCTGTAGTAGTAGTACCCGGTCGCCAGCGGATCGGGGTTCAGCGAATAGGCCTGCTGGCCCACTTCCACGGTCGCGGCAAACCCGGCGTCGCCCCCCGGCAGAGCGAACAGGGCCGAGTTGGTCAGGGTGAAGGCGGCGGTCTCCGTGCGCGACTTAGGAGTGTAGGTGGTACGCGCGGCGATCGAGTCGTACTCGGCGCGGGTCAGTGGACGGTACAGCCGTGACGGATCGGCGTTGTAGACCGGGAAACCGTCGTCATCCACGCCCAGCTGCGGGCCGAGGAACAGGTCGTTGGCCTTGGCGGCAATGATCTGTGCCCAGCTGATGCGCGACTGGTACTGCGAATGGCTCAACGCCGCTTCGTAATCCCAGTTGCCAATCAGGTTGCCCTTGAAGCCGGTGGTCACGCTGAAGGTCTTCTGCGTGCTGCGCACCATGGCGTTGCGCAGGCCACCCATTTCCTCGGGCGAGAACTGGCGCTGCCAGAACTCGATCTCGCCAGTGGCTTCGTTGTTGAAGTAGCCCGACTCATCACCGTTGGCATCCATGCGGCCCCACTGGGTGACGTCGCGCATCAGCGACATCGTGTGGTAGCCGAGCTGCACGTCGGCGAACCACTGCTGGCCATTGTCGAAGTCGTAGCTCAGCGACGCGTAGCCGTTGGCACCGCGGCGCTTGCTGAGGATGGTGCCGTAGCCGATCGAGCTGTCGCTGCCGCAGTAGTAGCCGTACTTCGGGCGGTAGGCACGATAGGTGCTGCCCTGGTTCTGGCCGGACAGCGCTTCGCAGGTGGCGGCGCCCGGGTCCAGGTAGTCATCGTTGTAGTCGGTGCGCAGATAGGCACGGCGTGCGATGCGCGAACCTTCGGTGGGGCCATCCTGGGTCGAGTCCTGGATGTCACGGTCATAGGCCCACAGCGGAGTCTGCGACTGCAGCTCGACGCTGTACACGGCGTTGAAGTTGCCACGGCTGAAACCGCTGGCCAGGCTCATGTCGAACGACTCGCCGCCGCCTTCGGTGGTGGTGCCCATGCGCATGTCGATGGTGGTGCCGTCGGCCTTCTTCTTCAGGATGAAGTTGACCACGCCGGCGATCGCGTCCGAGCCGTAGATGGCCGAGGCGCTGCCGGTCAGCACTTCGATGCGCTCGATCATGCCCAGCGGGATGTTGGAGACATCGGTGAAGTTGCTGCGGCCCTTGAACGGCATCGGGAAATCGGCAATGCGCCGGCCATTGACCAGCACCAGCGTGTGGTTCGGGCCCAGGCCGCGCAGGTCCACCTGCTGGGCGCCCGGCGAGAAGTCGGCGCCACTGGAAGACTGCTGGCTCTGCGTCTCACCGCCGTTCTGGGTCATTGCACGCAGTACGTCCGGCACGCTGGTGAAGCCACTGGAGCGGATCTGCTCGGCATTGATCACCGTGATCGGAGCGGGGCCTTCCACCTGGGCGCGCGGAATGCGCGAGCCGGTGACCTGCACCGCATCCAGTTGTTGCACCGAAGAGGAAGCCGGTGCCTGGGCCGCCGCGGAAGCAGCCACGCCCATCAACGCCAGCTGGATCGACCACGCCATCGCCTGTCTACGCATGAGGAATTCTCGGAAATGAAGCCGGCCCGCAGAGGAGGGGCCCTGTCCCCCATTCAGACTTCCGGAATGGGCGCGCGCATTTAACGCCTTTTTCATGTCCTTGACTACTGGGCCCCTATCTGGCAAAGAGTGAAAACGCTTGCAACTCGATTTTGTTCAGGGAGATCAAGATGCGACGCCTCGACCGGACCCTGCCTGGCCCCTTCGCTTGGCTGGCGCTGCTGGTGCTGGGCTGGCCATTGGCCGCGCCCGCGCAGGACCTGCAGGGCCCCGGCTTCGCCTATTACGAAGTCGGCGATCTGGAATCTCCGCGTCCCGGTTCGCGCGCGCCCGCCATGATGCTGATGGGCGGTGGCGAGTGGGTGCCGGAGGCCTTCCAGTGGTGGCTGAAGCAGGCCGGCAATGGCCGTGTGCTGATTCTGCGCGCCTCCGGTGGCGACGAACTGCAGGACCGCCTGTACCGCGAGATCGGCGGCACCACCGCAGTGCAGACCCTGGTCTTCGACAGCCGCCGCGGTGCCGATGATCCGGCGGTGCTGCGCGTGGTTGCAGCGGCCGATGCCATCTTCATTGCCGGCGGCGACCAGTCCCGCTATATCCGCTTCTGGAAGGGCACCGCACTCAACCGCGCACTCAACGCCCATGTGCGCGCCGGCAAGCCGATTGCCGGTACCAGCGCTGGCCTGGCCATCCTCGGCGGCTATGCCTATGGCGCCATGGATGGCGGCAGCATCACCTCGGCCGGTGCGCTGGCCGATCCGATGGGCAGTGCCGTGACTCTGGACAGCGGCTTCCTGCAGATGCCCTACCTGCAGCGCGTGGTCACCGACACCCATTTCGACAAGCGGGACCGGCTCGGCCGCCTGATCGTGTTCGTGGCACGTGCCGCCCAGGACAGCGGCGACCCTGACATCGTCGGCATCGGCGTCGATGAGGACACCGCCCTGTGCGTTGAGCCCGATGGCCGGGCCCAGGTCTACAGCGCAGATGGCGAAGGCAAGGTCTGGGTGGTCAGCCCCGGCCGCGACGCCGACCGCCTGGTGGAGGGCGAGCCGCTGCGCTTCCATGCGGTGCCGGTGACTGTGGTCGCCAGCGGCAGCCGCATGCGGCTGGATGATTTCCAGGCCGAGGCCGATTACCAGGCTGTGGCCGACGTCAGCGACGGCGAGATTGAGTTCACGCTTCGGTAGTACCGTCCGCTGGCCGGCAACCCACCTTCCTGATGCGACCGGTGGCGGCCAGCGGCCGGCCCTTACCGTGGCAT
>NZ_JAXBRE020000026.1:0-39468 GCF_047520985.2 Stenotrophomonas sp. BR163 | reverse complement strand
GGCCCCGCCCCGCGGCCGGCACTACCGGTGCAATCCTTTCACTACACCTGCTGGAGATGTACCCGATGAAACTGCGCCTGGTGCTGTCCGCGCTGCTGTCCCTGCCGTTGTTTGCCCAGGCCGCCCCGGCCGCCTCGCCGTTGCTGGTCATCCACGGCGGTGCCGGTGTCGAGCGCAAGGACCTGTCGCCGGCTGAAGAGAAGGCTGCGCGCGACGCGTTGCGCGCGGCGCTGCTGAAGGGCCATGCCGAACTGGCGGCCGGTCGCCCGGCGCTTGCAGCCGTCACTGCGGCAATCACCGTGCTGGAGGACGATCCGACCTTCAACGCCGGCAAGGGCGCGGTGTTCACCCATGACGGCCACAACGAACTGGATGCCGCAGTGATGGATGGCGCCACCCTGGCTGCAGGTGCGGTGGCCGGCGTGCAGCGGGTGCGCAACCCGATCCTGCTGGCCCAGGCCGTGATGCAGAAGTCCAGGCACGTGATGATGGTCGGGCAGGGTGCCGAGGCATTCGCGGTGGAGCAGGGCATCGGCCTGGTCGATCCATCCTACTTCCGTACCGACAAGCGCTGGCAGCAACTGCAGCGCGCATTGAAGGAAGAGGCCAGTGGCCAGGCGCACGCCGACCTGCAGACCGCAAGGCACTTCGGCACGGTGGGCGCGGTTGCGCTGGATGCGCAGGGGCAGCTTGCTGCCGGCACCTCCACCGGTGGCATGACCAACAAGCGCTATGGCCGTGTGGGCGATTCGCCGATCATCGGTGCCGGTACCTGGGCCGACGCGGGCTGCGCGGTATCGGGCACCGGGTGGGGCGAGTACTACATCCGGACTGCGGCCGCGCACGAGATCTGTGCGCGCATGCGCTACCAGCGGCAGACGCCGGAGCAGGCCGGCAAGGGCGTGATCAACGAGATGATTCCGAAGATGGGCGGCGACGGCGGCGCGATCGTGCTTGCCGCAGACGGAAAAATGGCCATGCCGTTCAACACCCAGGGCATGTATCGGGGCTGGATCGGCGCCGATGGCGTCCCCCATGTCGCAATTTTCGCCAGCGAGACCCTGCCGGTCCCTGGGCAATAACCTTGCGTATCAATGGGTTTGCGACAACGTGTGAAAAAGATGGAAAAAAGCGTTGACAGCCCCCCGCCTGATCAGCAGAATAAGCGGCTCACCACCACACACCGCAACGCTTCGGCGGCAACGGGTTGGGGTGGTAAGGAGGGATACCCAAGCGGCCAACGGGGGCAGACTGTAAATCTGCTGGCTTACGCCTTCGGTGGTTCGAATCCACCTCCCTCCACCAGTTTCACGTTGTGACATTCCCGGCGCGGGAGTAGTTCAATGGTAGAACCTCAGCCTTCCAAGCTGATGGTGCGGGTTCGATTCCCGTCTCCCGCTCCATTGAATGAACTTTGAATATTATCGAGTTCATGTCATAATGCAAAACTCGGCTCACGTAGCTCAGTCGGTAGAGCACTTCCTTGGTAAGGAAGAGGTCGAAGGTTCGATTCCTTTCGTGAGCACCATCTCAAGCATCACCTCTCAGACGAATTCGAGATAAGCAGCCATGGCCAAGGGTAAGTTCGAGCGCACCAAGCCGCACGTCAACGTCGGCACCATCGGTCACGTCGACCACGGCAAGACCACGCTGACCGCCGCACTGACCAAGATCGGTGCCGAGCGCTTCGGTGGCGAGTTCAAGGACTACTCCTCGATCGACGCCGCGCCGGAAGAAAAGGCGCGTGGCATCACGATCTCGACCGCGCACGTCGAATACGAATCCCCGACCCGTCACTACGCCCACGTCGACTGCCCGGGCCACGCTGACTACGTCAAGAACATGATCACCGGTGCCGCCCAGATGGACGGTGCGATCCTGGTGTGCTCGGCTGCTGACGGCCCGATGCCGCAGACCCGTGAGCACATCCTGCTGTCGCGCCAGGTCGGCGTGCCGTACATCGTCGTGTTCCTGAACAAGGCCGACATGGTGGACGACGCCGAGCTGCTCGAGCTGGTCGAGATGGAAGTGCGCGAGCTGCTGAGCAAGTACGAGTTCCCGGGCGACGACACCCCGATCATCGCCGGTTCGGCCCGTCTGGCGCTGGAAGGCGACCAGAGCGACATCGGCGTGCCGGCCATCCTGAAGCTGGTCGACGCGCTGGACAGCTGGATTCCGGAGCCGGAGCGTGCGATCGACAAGCCGTTCCTGATGCCGGTGGAAGACGTGTTCTCGATCTCGGGCCGCGGCACCGTGGTGACCGGTCGTATCGAGCGCGGCGTGATCAAGGTTGGCGACGAAATCGAAATCGTCGGCATCCGTCCGGTGCAGAAGACCACCGTGACCGGCGTTGAAATGTTCCGCAAGCTGCTGGACCAGGGTCAGGCAGGCGACAACGCTGGTCTGCTGCTGCGCGGCACCAAGCGTGACGACGTCGAGCGTGGCCAGGTGCTGGCCAAGCCGGGCACGATCAAGCCGCACACCAAGTTCGAAGGCGAAGTGTACGTCCTGTCGAAGGACGAGGGCGGCCGCCACACCCCGTTCTTCAACGGCTACCGTCCGCAGTTCTACTTCCGCACCACCGACATCACCGGCGCCGCCAAGCTGCCGGAAGGCGTCGAAATGGTGATGCCGGGTGACAACGTCAAGATGGAAGTCACCCTGATCAACCCGGTGGCCATGGACGAAGGCCTGCGCTTCGCCATCCGCGAAGGTGGCCGTACCGTCGGCGCCGGCGTGGTCTCGAAGATCATCGAGTAAGCCTGCAGTGCCGGTGGTTGCATAGCGCCGCCGGTTACGCGAATGGCGGGCCGGGAACCTCGGTCCGCCTTCGCCGTCTAAGGGAAGGCAAGTTTTCAACGTACGCCAGTAGCTCAATTGGCAGAGCAGCGGTCTCCAAAACCGCAGGTTGGGGGTTCGAGTCCCTCCTGGCGTGCCATCTGCCCACCTTATCCAGCGGCCTGGGCCGCTAAAGCAGACACAGCCGGATGAATAGCAAGATCGAACACTCCAAGGACAACTCCGCCAACGGTGGAGATATCGTCAAGTATGTCGCCGCATCGCTGCTGGTGCTGGCCGGTCTGTTCGTCTGGTTCTGGTTCTCCGCCGACTCCGGTCGCGCCGCCCAGCTGGGTGCGTGGGCGGGTCAGCTGCGTGCATTGGCGGTCGTGGTCGGTCTGGTTGGCGGTATCGGCGTGTTCATGCTGACCGGCAAGGGGCGCGACACCCGCGAATTCCTCTCCGAGTCGCGCTTCGAACTGCGCAAGGTGGTCTGGCCGACGCGCCAGGAAGCCGTCCGCATGACCTGGGTCGTGATCGTCGTGGTGCTCATCCTCAGTCTTCTGCTGGGTGGCTTCGACTTCCTGATCCAGAAACTGACTCAGTGGTTCCTGAGCCGCTAAGGAGAATTGCATGAAGCGTTGGTACGTCGTTCACGCCTATTCGGGCTTCGAGAAGTCGGTGGCGCAGGCTCTGCGCGATCGCATCGTCCGTGACGGCATGGAAGAGCGCTTCGGCGACGTCCTGGTCCCGACCGAGGAAGTGGTCGAGATGCGCGCCGGCCAGAAGCGCCGTTCCGAGCGCAAGTTCTTCCCGGGTTACGTGCTGGTCCAGATCGAGACCCACGAGGAAGCCGGCATTCCGCGCATCGACAACGAAAGCTGGCATCTGGTCAAGGAAACCCCGCGGGTCATGGGCTTCATCGGCGGCACCGCCGATCGTCCGCTGCCGATCGCCGATTCCGAGGCCGAAGCCATCCTGAACCGCGTTCAGGAAGGTGTCGAGAAGCCGCGTCCGAAGGTGCTGTTCGAGCCGGGCCAGATGGTCCGCGTCACCGACGGTCCGTTCAACGATTTCAATGGCGTCGTCGAAGAAGTCAACTACGAGAAGAGCCGTCTGCGCGTCTCGGTGCTGATCTTCGGTCGTGCCACTCCGGTCGAGCTGGAGTTCGGCCAGGTCGAAAAGGCCGTCTGACCTGTCCTGTCGAGTCGAGCCATGCTCGACTCCGGGGTCTGGATGGTGCGGTAGTCGGGCATGGCTCGACTCTCCAGAGGGAACCGGGCCTGGCCCGGTTCCGTTCGTTTACCTGCCGCTTCAGGCATGTGAAGAAAAAACCTGTTATAGTGCGCGGCTCCCCGCTGGGGAAGCCAGCAGGACGAGGCCGCCGCAAGGTGGCCTTCAGCATGATTTCAAAACGCGATGCCGGGACGCGTGATTCCCGGTCCGATGGGGAGCCTGTTGTCGAAAGGCGCTAGCACCCGGAGAGCACTCACATGGCAAAGAAAGTTGTCGGTTACATCAAGCTGCAGGTGAAGGCCGGTCAGGCCAACCCCTCGCCGCCGGTCGGTCCTGCGCTGGGTCAGCGTGGCCTGAACATCATGGAATTCTGCAAGGCGTTCAACGCTGCCACGCAGAAGCTCGAGCCGGGTCTGCCGGTTCCGGTGATCATCACGGCCTACTCGGACCGTACGTTCACCTTCATCACCAAGAGCACCCCGGCTACCACCCTGCTGAAGAAGGCCGCTGGCATCTCGTCGGGCTCCAAGCGCCCGAACACCGAGAAGGTCGGCAAGGTCACCCGTAAGCAGCTGGAAGAGATCGCCAAGGCGAAGGAACCGGATCTGACTGCCGCCGACCTGGACGCCGCCGTGCGTACCATCGCTGGCTCTGCCCGTTCCATGGGCCTCGTGGTGGAGGGTTAATAAGATGGCACAGACCAAGCGTGAGAAGGCCATCAAGGCCGCCGTCGTTCCGGGCAAGGCATACGCCTTCGAGGACGCGATCAACATCCTGAAGACCGCCACCAAGGCCAAGTTCGTCGAGTCGATCGACGTCGCTGTGCGCCTGGGCGTCGATGCGAAGAAGTCCGACCAGCAGGTCCGTGGCTCCACCGTGCTGCCGGCCGGTACCGGCAAGTCGGTCCGCGTCGCCGTGTTCGCTCCGGCCGGTGCCAAGGCTGACGAAGCCCTGGCTGCTGGCGCCGACGCCGTCGGTATGGATGACCTGGCCGAGAAGATGCAGGCCGGCGATCTGAACTACGACGTCGTCATCGCGACCCCGGACGCCATGCGCGTCGTCGGTAAGCTGGGCACCGTGCTGGGCCCGCGCGGCCTGATGCCGAACCCGAAGGTCGGCACCGTTTCCCCGAACCCGGGTGAAGCCGTGAAGAACGCCAAGTCGGGTCAGGTCCGTTACCGCACCGACAAGGCCGGCATCATCCACTGCACCATCGGCAAGGCCGACTTCGCCGAAGACGCGCTGAAGTCGAACCTGACCGCGCTGCTGCTGGACCTGATCAAGGCCAAGCCGGCCACCTCGAAGGGCACCTACCTGCAGAAGGTTTCGGTCAGCTCGACGATGGGCCCGGGCGTCACCGTCGACCAGTCGTCGCTGACCCTGAAGTAATTGTTTCAAGCGGTCACGGTGCCCCGGGTGCCGTGACCGTGACATTTGAAGGCATCGCTGGCAGTTCATCACCCGCGGTAGCCGTCAAAGACCGCAGGCGCGGTCGTGGCAATACCGGCGACGGGCATGGAAGCTCGATCTGGCAAGGAGTCGCCGCCGGAGCAGTCAGGAGCGCTTAATCGATTCCCCGGAATCACCCTGCGTAGATGGTGCCCTTCTGGAGTTTTTCTGGTTCACGCACGTCTGGGTTTCCCAGGTTGGCCCACTCCAGGTCTAGAACGGCCCACCCCCGGAACATCATCCCGATGTTCCCGGCGTCCAGGATGGATGCCGCACAGGACCGCACACGGCAGGAGCCGTAAGCGGAGTTCAATAGGAGGAGTGCAATGGCTCTCAATCTGTCCCAGAAGCAAGAAGTAGTCGCCGAGCTGGCAGACGTCGCCGCCAAGGCCCACTCCTTGATCGCAGCCGAATACGCTGGCACCACGGTCGCCCAGATGACCGCGATGCGCAAGCAGGCTCGTGAAACCGGTGTTTTCTTGAAGGTTGTCAAGAACACCCTGGCTTCGCGCGCCGTTGAAGGCACCGAGTTCGCAGTCGCCCAGGACCAGATGGTTGGTCCGCTGCTGTACGCGTTCTCGCTCGAGGAGCCCGGCGCTGCCGGTCGCCTGATCAAGGAAGCCGCCAAGGGCAACGACAAGCTGAAAGCTAAGGTCGTCGCCATCGGTGGCGAAGTGTTCCCGGCAAGCCACGTCGAAGTGCTGGCCTCGCTGCCGACCCGCGACCAGGCCCTGGCCATGCTGGCCCGCGTCCTGACCGAGCCGGTCACGATGTTTGCCCGCGCCATCAAGGCCGTTGGCGAGAAGCAGGGTGGTGGCGATGTCGCCGCTGACGCTGCCGAGCCGGCCGCCGAGACCGCCTGAGTTTCGACTTACCGTGGTTCCTGACGGAACCTCAATCCAGAAAATCATCCAAAGGTATTAATCATGTCCCTTACCAACGAACAGATCGTCGACGCCATCGCCGAGAAGTCCCTGATGGAAGTGATGGAGCTGGTCAAGGCCATCGAAGAGAAGTTCGGCGTCTCCGCCGCTGCTCCGGTTGCCGTGGCTGCTGCCGCTGGCCCGGCTGCTGCTGTTGAAGAGCAGACCGAATTCGTCGTCACCCTGAAGACTGCCGGCGAGAAGAAGGTCGAAGTCATCAAGGCCGTCCGCGCCATCACCGGCCTGGGCCTGAAGGAAGCGAAGGACCTGGCCGAAGCCGGCGGCGTCCTGAAGGACAACGCTTCGAAGGAAGAAGCCGAGAAGATGAAGAAGGACCTGGAAGCTGCTGGCGCGACTGTCGAAGTCAAGTAAGCAGTTACCTTGCATCGTCACCGATTCGCGGCGATGCAGCCAAGGCTGGGGGCGTAAGCCCCCGGCCTTTGGTCGTTGTTGCGGTGTTGTAGATCCGCGCCATGCGTGGATGTGAAAAAAGCAGGAAAAAGCCCAACACGGGCTGCAGTCAAACCCCGGCAGGCCAGCGCCGAGCGCGGCAGCGGGGGAGTGGTAGCAGACGAGTTGGCAGTTGGAAGTAGCGGGAGAAGGCGTGCTGGTGCCGGCAATACCAGCGACTTCCAACTGACAATTTCAAGTTCCCTTCGGATCGTGGGCGCACGATCCGCACAACAAGGTGGAAGACCTCATGACGTCCTATTCGTTCACCGAAAAAAAGCGTATCCGCAAGGATTTCGGCAAGCAGCGCTCGATTCTCGAAGTGCCGTTCCTGCTCGCCATCCAGGTGGATTCCTATCGTGAATTCCTGCAGGAAAACGTCGATCCGGCCAAGCGCACGGACCACGGCCTGCACGCTGCGCTGAAGTCGGTCTTCCCGATCGCCAGCTACAGCGGCAACGCTGCCCTGGAATACGTCGGCTACAAGCTGGGCGAACCGGTCTTCGACGAGCGTGAGTGCCGCCAGCGCGGCATGAGCTACGGCGCCCCGCTGCGCGTGACCGTGCGCCTGGTGATCTACGACCGTGAGTCGTCGACCAAGGCCATCAAGTACGTGAAGGAGCAGGAGGTCTATCTGGGCGAAATCCCGCTGATGACCGAGAACGGCACCTTCATCGTCAACGGCACCGAGCGCGTCATCGTCTCCCAGCTGCACCGCTCGCCGGGCGTGTTCTTCGACCACGACCGTGGCAAGACCCACAGCTCGGGCAAGCTGCTGTACAGCGCCCGCATCATTCCCTACCGCGGCTCCTGGCTGGACTTCGAGTTCGACCCGAAGGACGCGCTGTTCACCCGTATCGACCGCCGCCGCAAGCTGCCGGTGTCGATCCTGCTGCGCGCGCTCGGCTACAGCAACGAAGAGATGCTGGCCGAGTTCTTCGAGATCAACACCTTCCACATCAACCCGGATGAAGGCGTCCAGCTGGAGCTGGTGCCGGAGCGCCTGCGTGGCGAGACCCTGGGCTTCGACCTCGCCGACGGCGACAAGGTCATCGTGGAAGCCGGCAAGCGCATCACCGCGCGCCACATCAAGCAGCTGGAAGCCTCGGGCATCGCCGCCCTGGCCGTGCCGGACGACTACATCGTCGGCCGCATCCTGTCGCACGACGTGGTCGATGCCTCGACCGGCGAACTGCTGGCCCAGGCCAACGACGAGATCACGGACGAGCAGCTGCAGGCCTTCCGCAAGGCCGGTGTGGATGCCGTGGGCACCCTGTGGGTGAACGACCTGGATCGTGGCCCGTACCTGTCCAACACCCTGCGTATCGACCCGACCAAGACCCAGCTGGAAGCCCTGGTCGAGATCTACCGCATGATGCGTCCGGGCGAGCCGCCGACCAAGGATGCCGCGCAGAACCTGTTCCACAACCTGTTCTTCACCTTCGAGCGCTACGACCTGTCCGCGGTCGGCCGCATGAAGTTCAACCGTCGCGTGGGCCGCAAGGAAACCACCGGCGAAGCCGTGCTGTACGACAGCAAGTACTTCGGCGAGCGCAACGACGAAGAGTCCAAGCGCCTGGTCGCTGCCCACGGCGAAAGCTCCGACATCCTGGACGTGATCAAGGTCCTGACCGAGATCCGCAACGGTCGCGGCGTGGTCGACGACATCGATCACCTGGGCAACCGTCGCGTGCGTTCGGTCGGCGAAATGGCTGAGAACGTGTTCCGCGTTGGCCTGGTCCGCGTCGAGCGTGCGGTCAAGGAGCGCCTGTCGATGGCCGAGTCGGAAGGCCTGACCCCGCAGGAACTGATCAACGCCAAGCCGGTCGCCGCTGCCATCAAGGAGTTCTTCGGCTCCTCGCAGCTGTCGCAGTTCATGGACCAGAACAACCCGCTGTCGGAGGTGACCCACAAGCGTCGCGTCTCGGCCCTGGGCCCGGGCGGCCTGACCCGTGAGCGCGCCGGCTTCGAAGTGCGCGACGTGCACCCGACCCATTACGGCCGCGTCTGCACCATCGAAACCCCGGAAGGCCCGAACATCGGCCTGATCAACTCGCTGGCCGTGTACGCCCGCACCAACAAGTACGGTTTCCTCGAGACCCCGTACCGCAAGGTCGTGGACGGCAAGGTCTATGACGAAGTCGAGTTCCTGTCGGCCATTGAAGAGAACGAGTACGTCATTGCGCAGGCCAACGCGCTGACCGACGCCAAGGGCACCCTGACCGAGCAGTTCGTTCCGTGCCGCTTCCAGGGCGAATCGCTGCTGAAGCCGCCGGCGGAAGTCCACTTCATGGACGTTTCGCCGATGCAGACCGTCTCGATCGCGGCCGCGCTGGTTCCGTTCCTGGAGCACGATGACGCGAACCGCGCACTGATGGGCGCCAACATGCAGCGTCAGGCCGTGCCGACCCTGCGTTCGCAGAAGCCGCTGGTCGGTACCGGCATCGAGCGCGCCGTGGCGCGTGACTCGGGTGTGACCGTGAACGCCCGTCGTGGTGGTGAGATCGTGCAGATCGACGCCGCCCGCATCGTGGTCAAGGTCAATGAGGAAGAGATCGTTGGCGCCACCGACGCCGGCGTGGACATCTACAACCTGGTCAAGTACACCCGGTCGAACCAGAACACCTGCATCAACCAGCGTCCGCTGGTCCAGGTGGGTGACGTCATCGCCCGCGGTGACGTGCTGGCCGACGGTCCGTCCACCGACATCGGCGAGCTGGCCCTGGGCCAGAACATGCTGATCGCGTTCATGCCGTGGAACGGCTACAACTTCGAAGACTCCATCCTGCTCTCCGAGCGCGTGGTGGAAGAGGATCGCTACACCACGATCCACATCGAAGAGCTGACCTGCGTCGCGCGTGACACCAAGCTGGGGCCGGAGGAAATCTCCGCCGACATCCCGAACGTCTCCGAGCAGGCGCTGAACCGCCTGGACGAGAGCGGCGTGGTGTACATCGGTGCCGAAGTGCGCGCCGGCGACATCCTGGTCGGCAAGGTCACCCCGAAGGGCGAAAGCCAGCTGACCCCGGAAGAGAAGCTGCTGCGCGCGATCTTCGGCGAGAAGGCTTCGGACGTTAAGGACAGCTCGCTGCGCGTTCCGCCGGGCATGGACGGCACCGTCATCGACGTGCAGGTCTTCACCCGCGACGGCATCGAGAAGGACAAGCGCGCGCGCCAGATCGAAGAGTCCGAAATCAAGCGCGTCAAGAAGGACTTCGATGACCAGTTCCGCATCCTGGAAGCGGCCATCTACATGCGTCTGCGTTCGCAGATCGTGGGCAAGGTGGTCAATGGTGGCGCTGGCCTGAAGAAGGGTGACGTGATCACCGATGCCTTCCTCGACGGCCTGAAGAAGTCTGACTGGTTCGCCCTGCGCATGAAGGACGAGGACGCCTCGGAAGCCATCGAGCGCGCCCAGAAGCAGATCCAGGCGCACGAGAAGGAATTCGAGCGTCGCTTCGCCGACAAGCGCGGCAAGATCACCGCGGGCGACGACCTCGCCCCGGGCGTGCTGAAGATGGTCAAGGTGTTCCTGGCGGTGAAGCGCCGCATCCAGCCGGGTGACAAGATGGCAGGCCGCCACGGCAACAAGGGTGTGGTGTCCAACGTGGTGCCGGTCGAGGACATGCCGTACATGGCCTCGGGCGAGACCGTGGACATCGTGCTGAACCCGCTGGGCGTGCCGTCGCGTATGAACATCGGCCAGATCCTGGAAGTGCACCTGGGCTGGGCCGCCAAGGGCCTGGGTCGCAAGATCCAGGCGATGCTGGAAGCCCAGGCCGCGGTGGCCGACCTGCGCAAGTTCCTGGACGACATCTACAACCACGACGACACCAACGTGGCCAACCGTGTCGACCTGTCGCAGTTCAGCGACGAGGAACTGCTGCGCCTGGCCCGCAACCTGACCGACGGCGTGCCGATGGCCACCCCGGTCTTCGACGGCGCCACCGAAGCGGAAATCAAGCGCATGCTGGAACTGGCCGACCTGCCGAGCAGTGGCCAGACCCAGTTGTACGACGGCCGCACCGGTGAAGCCTTCGACCGCCATACCACCGTCGGTTACATGCACTACCTGAAGCTGAACCACCTGGTCGACGACAAGATGCACGCCCGTTCGACCGGTCCGTACTCGCTCGTCACCCAGCAGCCGCTGGGCGGCAAGGCGCAGTTCGGCGGCCAGCGCTTCGGTGAAATGGAAGTCTGGGCGCTGGAAGCCTACGGCGCGGCCTACACCTTGCAGGAAATGCTGACGGTGAAATCCGATGACGTGCAGGGCCGCAACCAGATGTACAAGAACATCGTCGACGGCGAACACGAGATGGTCGCGGGCATGCCGGAATCCTTCAACGTGCTCGTGAAGGAAATCCGCTCGCTGGCCATCAACATGGAACTGGAAGACAACTGATCCATGCCGGCGCGGCGGTCCGCCGCCGCGCCGCTGGCAGTGAACTGAAAGCCCATCGACACAGCATTCCTCCTTCTGGAGAACACCATGAAAGACCTGCTCAACCTCTTCAACCAGCAGCGCCAGACGCTGGACTTCGACGCGATCAAGATCGCGCTGGCCTCGCCGGACCTGATCCGTTCGTGGTCCTTCGGCGAAGTGAAGAAGCCGGAAACCATCAACTACCGTACCTTCAAGCCGGAACGCGACGGCCTGTTCTGCGCCGCCATCTTCGGCCCGGTGAAGGACTACGAGTGCCTGTGCGGCAAGTACAAGCGCATGAAGCACCGCGGCGTGGTCTGCGAAAAGTGCGGCACCGAAGTGACCCTGGCCAAGGTGCGTCGTGAGCGCATGGGCCACATCGACCTGGCGTCGCCGGTCGCGCACATCTGGTTCCTGAAGTCGCTGCCGTCGCGCATTGGCCTGATGCTGGACATGACCCTGCGCGACATCGAGCGCGTGCTGTACTTCGAAGCGTACGTGGTGACCGAGCCGGGCCTGACCGCTCTGGAGCGCCGCCAGCTGCTGACCGAAGAACAGTACCTGCAGGCCCGCCAGGAGCACGGCGACGACTTCGACGCCGCCATGGGCGCCGAGGCCGTCTACGAACTGCTGCGCACGATCGACCTGCAGTCGGAGATGACCCGCCTGCGCGAGGAAATCGCTGCTACCGGTTCGGAAACCAAGCTCAAGCGCCTCACCAAGCGCATCAAGCTGATCGAAGCCTTCCTGGAATCGGGCAACCGTCCGGAATGGATGGTCATGACCGTGCTGCCGGTGCTGCCGCCGGACCTGCGTCCGCTGGTTCCGCTGGATGGCGGCCGCTTCGCGACCTCCGACCTGAACGACCTGTACCGCCGCGTCATCAACCGCAACAACCGCCTGCGCCGCCTGCTCGAACTGAGCGCGCCGGACATCATCGTGCGCAATGAAAAGCGCATGCTGCAGGAATCGGTCGATGCGCTGCTGGACAACGGCCGTCGCGGCCGTGCCATCACCGGCACCAACAAGCGCCCGCTGAAGTCGCTGGCCGATATGATCAAGGGCAAGCAGGGCCGCTTCCGCCAGAACCTGCTCGGCAAGCGCGTCGACTACTCGGGCCGTTCGGTCATCGTGGTCGGCCCGTACCTGCGCCTGCACCAGTGCGGCCTGCCGAAGAAGATGGCGCTTGAGCTGTTCAAGCCGTTCGTCTTCGCCAAGCTGCAGCGTCGTGGCCTGGCCACCACCATCAAGGCCGCCAAGAAGCTGGTCGAGCGCGAAGAAGCCGAAGTCTGGGACATCCTGGAAGAGGTCATCCGCGAGCATCCGGTGATGCTGAACCGTGCGCCGACCCTGCACCGCCTGGGCATCCAGGCGTTCGAGCCGGTACTGATCGAGGGCAAGGCCATCCAGCTACACCCGCTGGTCTGCACCGCGTTCAACGCCGACTTCGACGGTGACCAGATGGCCGTCCACGTGCCGCTCTCGCTGGAAGCCCAGCTGGAAGCGCGTGCGCTGATGATGTCGACCAACAACATCCTGTCGCCGGCCAACGGCGAGCCGATCATCGTGCCGTCGCAGGACGTCGTGCTGGGTCTGTACTACATGACCCGCTCGCTGGAGAACAAGAAGGGCGAGGGCATGGCCTTCGCCAACATCGCCGAAGTCAAGCGCGCCTACGACAACCGCGTGGTGGAACTGCACGCCAAGGTCAAGGTCCGCATCACCGAGGTGGTGACCGACGAAGACGGCAACAAGCAGAACAAGACCTCGATCGTGGACACCACGATCGGTCGCGCCCTGCTGGCTGAAATCCTGCCGGAAGGCCTGCCGTTCGCGCTGGCCAATGTCGAGCTGACCAAGAAGAACATCAGCCGCCTGATCAACTCCAGCTACCGCCAGCTCGGCCTGAAGGACACGGTCGTGTTCGCCGACAAGCTGATGTACACCGGCTTCGCCTATGCGACCCGCGCCGGCGTCTCGATCGGCATCGACGACATGCTGATCCCGGACGAGAAGAAGGGCATCCTCACCGAGGCCGAAGCCGAAGTGCTGGAAATCCAGGAGCAGTACCAGTCGGGCCTGGTCACCGCCGGCGAGCGCTACAACAAGGTGGTCGACATCTGGTCGCGCACCAACGAGCGCATCGCCAAGGCGATGATGGACACCATCGGTACCGAGAAGGTCGTCAATGCCAAGGGCGAGACCATCGACCAGAAGTCGATGAACTCGCTGTACATCATGGCCGACTCCGGTGCGCGTGGTTCGCAGGCGCAGATCCGTCAGCTGGCCGGCATGCGTGGCCTGATGGCCCGCCCGGACGGCTCGATCATCGAGACGCCCATCAAGGCGAACTTCCGCGAAGGCCTGAACGTGCAGGAGTACTTCAACTCCACCCACGGTGCCCGTAAGGGTCTGGCCGATACCGCGCTGAAGACCGCGAACTCGGGTTACCTGACCCGTCGCCTGGTCGACGTGGCGCAGGACGTGGTGATCACCGAAGTGGATTGCGGTACCACCGAAGGCCTGATCATGACCCCGATCGTGGAAGGCGGCGACGTGGTCGAGCCGCTGAAGGATCGCGTGCTGGGCCGCGTGGTTGCCGAGGACGTGTTCCTGCCGGGCAACGACGAAGATCCGATCGTCACCCGCAACACCCTGCTGGACGAAGCCTGGGTTGCCAAGCTGGAAGATGCCGGCGTGCAGACCATCAAGGTCCGCTCGACCATCTCCTGTGAATCGGCCTTCGGTGTCTGCTCGCGCTGCTACGGCCGCGACCTGGCGCGGGGCCACCTGGTCAACATCGGTGAAGCGGTCGGCGTCATCGCCGCCCAGTCCATCGGTGAGCCGGGTACCCAGCTGACCATGCGTACGTTCCACATCGGTGGTGCGGCGTCGCGAGCTGCTGCGGTCGACAACATCACCGTCAAGACCACCGGCTCGGTCAAGTTCAGCAACCTCAAGTCCGTGGAGCACGCCAACGGCTCGTTGGTGGCGGTGTCGCGCTCGGGCGAAATCTCGGTGCTCGATGCGCACGGCCGTGAGCGTGAGCGTTACAAGCTGCCGTACGGTGCGACCATCACGTCCAAGGACGGTGATGCGATCAAGGCTGGCCAGACCGTGGCCAACTGGGATCCGCATAACCACCCGATCGTGTCGGAAGTGGCCGGCTTCATCCGCTTCATCGACTTCGTCGACGGCGTCACCGTCATCGAGAAGACCGACGAGCTGACCGGCCTGGCCTCGCGCGAAATCACCGATCCGAAGCGTCGTGGTACCCAGGCCAAGGACCTGCGCCCGATCGTGCGCATCGTCGACGCCAAGGGCAACGACCTGTCGATCCCGGGCACCGACCTGCCGGCGCAGTACCTGCTGCCGCCGCGTTCGATCGTCAACCTGCAGGACGGCGCCCCGGTGGGCGTGGGCGACGTCGTCGCCAAGATCCCGCAGGAAGCGTCGAAGACCCGCGACATCACCGGTGGTCTGCCGCGCGTGGCCGACCTGTTCGAAGCGCGCAAGCCGAAGGATCCGGCGGTGCTGGCCGAGCGTTCGGGCATCATCAGCTTCGGCAAGGACACCAAGGGCAAGCAGCGCCTGATCATCAAGGACACTGATGGTTCGGAGCACGAAGAGCTGATCCCGAAGTACCGCCAGGTCATCGTGTTCGAAGGCGAGCATGTCACCAAGGGTGAAACCATCGTGGACGGTGAGCCGAGCCCGCAGGACATCCTGCGCCTGCTGGGTGTCGAGCCGCTGGCTGCCTACCTGGTCAAGGAAATCCAGGACGTGTACCGCCTGCAGGGCGTGAAGATCAACGACAAGCACATCGAGGTGATCACCCGCCAGATGCTGCGCAAGGTCGAGATCACCGACCAGGGCAGCAGCAAGTTCCTGAACGGCGAACAGGTGGAGCGCCAGCGCGTTATCGAGGAGAATGCGCGCCTGTCGACCCGCAACGAACTGCCGGCGCGCTTCGATCCGGTCCTGCTGGGTATCACCAAGGCCTCGCTGGCGACCGAATCGTTCATCTCGGCGGCCTCCTTCCAGGAGACCACCCGAGTGCTGACCGAGGCTGCCGTCCGCGGTACCAAGGACAACCTGCGTGGCCTGAAGGAAAACGTCATCGTCGGCCGCCTGATTCCGGCCGGTACCGGCCTGTCCTACCACAGCAGCCGCCGTCGCGGCGCTTCCGGTCTCACCGACTCGGAAATGCAGACCCTGGCCGGCACCCCGGCTGCGGTCGAGTCCCCGGTGGTTGAAGCCGAAGCTGAACAGGCCTCGGGCGAAGAATGAGGTATCCGGTCCGGCCGCAAGGCCGGACCACCCCGTCGGTCCATCGATGGGATTGGGAAAGGGCAGGGGAGATCGTCCGCGATCGACCCAGCCAACCTGAACGGGGTACATGGAGGCCCCCCAGTAACGTCCCGGGATCAGGGACGGGCTTGACAGGAGGCGTTTGACTGCTTTCCTTGCAGGTTGCTACAATCGTCTGTCTCAGCAGGCCAAAATTTCGGCCTGCTTTAACATTTCCGCATCTCTGGCCGGATTTTCCGGCCACCAATCAGAAGAACCTACTGATGGCGACGATCAACCAGCTGGTCCGCAAGCCGCGGCAAGCGACCACCTACAAGAGTGCCTCGCCGGCGCTCGACAAGTGCCCGCAGCGCCGTGGCGTCTGCACCCGTGTCTACACCACCACTCCGAAGAAGCCGAACTCGGCTCTGCGCAAGGTTGCCAAGGTCCGCCTGACCAACCAGGAAGAAGTGATTTCCTACATCGGTGGTGAAGGCCACAACCTGCAGGAGCACTCCGTGGTCCTGATCCGCGGCGGTCGCGTCAAGGACCTGCCGGGTGTGCGTTACCACACCGTTCGTGGCTCGCTCGACGCCGCCGGCGTTGCCAAGCGTCGCCAGGCCCGTTCCAAGTACGGCGCCAAGCGTCCGAAGGCATAAGGAGAGAGCACTATGTCGCGTAAGGGTAATACTCCGCAGCGTTCCGTCCTGCCCGATCCGAAGCACGGAAGCGAAACCATCGCCCGTTTCATCAACATGGTCATGCAGAGCGGCAAGAAGTCCGTCGCCGAAAAGATCGTGTACGGCGCCATGGACGTGATCACCGAGAAGAACAGCAGCGCCAACGCCATTGAACTGGTGCAGAAGGCTCTGGACAACGTCGCTCCGGCGGTCGAAGTCAAGTCGCGCCGCGTCGGTGGTGCCACCTACCAGGTGCCGGTCGAAGTGCGTTCGTCGCGCAAGATGGCCCTGGCCATGCGCTGGCTGATCGACTCCGCGCGCAAGCGTGGTGAGAACACCATGCCGAAGAAGCTGGCTGCTGAACTGATCGACGCCTCGGAAAACCGCGGCGGCGCCATCAAGAAGCGCGAAGAAACCCACCGCATGGCCGAAGCCAACAAGGCATTCGCGCACTACCGCTGGTGAGTTTGACGGCCTTGTAAAACAGGCAGGGCAGCACCACTTCGGTGCGTGCTGCCTCGCGGTCCCAGAAGGACTGCGCCAATCCGAAGGCCGCCGAAAGGCGGCGTTCGGCCATCCGAAATCCAAGAAATCTGAGAGGCTCCCGTGGCCCGTTCCACTCCCATCGAGCGTTACCGTAACTTCGGCATCATGGCTCACATCGATGCCGGCAAGACCACCACGTCCGAGCGCATCCTGTTCTACACCGGCAAGAGCCACAAGATCGGTGAAGTGCACGACGGCGCCGCCACCATGGACTGGATGGAGCAGGAGCAGGAGCGTGGCATCACGATCCAGTCCGCTGCCACCACCGCGTTCTGGAAGGGCATGGACAAGTCCCTGCCGGAGCACCGCTTCAACATCATCGACACCCCCGGGCACGTCGACTTCACCATCGAAGTGGAGCGTTCGCTGCGCGTGCTCGACGGTGCCGTCTTCGTCCTGTGCGCCGTCGGTGGCGTGCAGCCGCAGTCGGAAACCGTGTGGCGCCAGGCAAACAAGTACCACGTGCCGCGCATCGCGTTCGTCAACAAGATGGACCGCACCGGTGCCAACTTCCAGAAGGTCGTCGGCCAGCTGAAGGCCAAGCTGGGTGCGGTTGCCGTGCCGATGCAGCTTCCGATCGGCGCTGAGGACAACTTCAAGGGCGTCGTCGACCTGCTGAAGATGAAGGCCATCCACTGGGATGAAGCTTCGCAGGGCATGAAGTTCGAATACAGCGACATCCCGGCCGAACTGCAGGGCCCGGCTGAAGAGGCTCGCCAGTTCATGGTCGAGACCGCTGCCGAAGCCAGCGAAGAGCTGATGGAGAAGTACCTGGGCGGCGAAGAGCTGGCCGAGGCTGAAATCATCAACGCCCTGCGTACCCGCACCCTGGCCACCGAGATCGTGCCGATGTACTGCGGCTCGGCCTTCAAGAACAAGGGCGTGCAGGCCATGCTGGACGGCGTGATCCAGCTGCTGCCGTCGCCGGTCGACGTGCCGGACGTGAAGGGCGTGGACGTTGACGACGACACCGTCGAAATGACCCGCAAGTCGGACGACAAGGCTCCGTTCTCGTCGCTGGCCTTCAAGATCATCACCGACCCGTTCGTCGGCGCGCTGACCTTCTTCCGTGTCTACTCGGGCACCCTGAACGGTGGCGACACCGTGCTGAACTCGGTGAAGGGCAAGAAGGAGCGCATCGGCCGCATCCTGCAGATGCACTCGAACAACCGCGAGGAAATCAAGGAAGTTCTGGCTGGTGACATCGCCGCTGCCGTGGGCCTGAAGGACACCACCACCGGTGACACCCTGTGCGCCGTGGACGCCCCGATCATCCTGGAGCGCATGACGTTCCCGGAGCCGGTGATCTCGATGGCCGTCGAGCCGAAGACCAAGTCGGACCAGGAAAAGATGGGCCTGGCCCTGGGCCGCCTGGCACAGGAAGATCCGTCGTTCCGCGTCAAGACCGACGAAGAGTCCGGCCAGACCATCATCTCGGGCATGGGCGAGCTGCACCTGGACATCATCGTTGACCGCCTGAAGCGCGAGTTCAACGTTGAAGCCAACGTCGGCGCGCCGCAGGTGGCCTACCGCGAAACCATCACCCTGGCCGACGTCAAGTCGGACTACAAGCACGCCAAGCAGTCCGGTGGTAAGGGTCAGTACGGTCACGTCGTGATCGAGCTGTCGCCGATCACCGCTGCCGACCGTGCCGATCCGAAGATCGCTCCGATGATCAAGGACGACTTCCTGTTCATCAACGACATCACCGGCGGCGTGATCCCGAAGGAATTCATCCCGTCGGTCGAGAAGGGCCTGCGCGAAACCATCACCAGCGGCCCGCTGGCTGGCTTCCCGGTCGTGGACGTCAAGGTGAAGCTGGTGTTCGGTTCGTACCACGACGTCGACTCCTCGGAAATGGCGTTCAAGCTGGCTTCGTCGATGGCCTTCAAGCAGGGCTTCGCCAAGGCCAAGCCGGTGCTGCTGGAGCCGATCATGAAGGTCGAGATCGTGACCCCGGAGGATTACCAGGGTGACGTGATGGGCGACGTCAGCCGTCGTCGCGGCGTGCTGCAGGGTTCCGACACCACCGGTGACGGTTCGGCCAGCATCATCAACGCGATGATCCCGCTGGGTGAAATGTTCGGCTACGCCACTGCGCTGCGTTCGCAGACCCAGGGCCGCGCCACCTTCACCATGGAATTCGATCACTACGAGCCGGCTCCGAGCAACATCGCCGAAGCCGTCATGAAGAAGGGCTGAGCCTCGCTCAGCCTCTCTTGAAACCACTTACGAACAATCAAGGTATAGAACAATGGCAAAGGGTAAGTTCGAACGCACCAAGCCGCACGTCAACGTCGGCACCATCGGTCACGTCGACCACGGCAAGACCACGCTGACCGCCGCACTGACCAAGATCGGTGCCGAGCGCTTCGGTGGCGAGTTCAAGGACTACTCCTCGATCGACGCCGCGCCGGAAGAAAAGGCGCGTGGCATCACGATCTCGACCGCGCACGTCGAATACGAATCCCCGATCCGTCACTACGCCCACGTTGACTGCCCGGGCCACGCTGACTACGTCAAGAACATGATCACCGGTGCCGCCCAGATGGACGGCGCGATCCTGGTGTGCTCGGCCGCTGACGGCCCGATGCCGCAGACCCGTGAGCACATCCTGCTGTCGCGCCAGGTCGGCGTGCCGTACATCGTCGTGTTCCTGAACAAGGCCGACATGGTGGACGACGCCGAGCTGCTCGAGCTGGTCGAGATGGAAGTGCGCGAGCTGCTGAGCAAGTACGAGTTCCCGGGCGACGACACCCCGATCATCGCCGGTTCGGCCCGTCTGGCGCTGGAAGGCGACCAGAGCGACATCGGCGTGCCGGCCATCCTGAAGCTGGTCGACGCGCTGGACAGCTGGATTCCGGAGCCGGAGCGTGCGATCGACAAGCCGTTCCTGATGCCGGTGGAAGACGTGTTCTCGATCTCGGGCCGCGGCACCGTGGTGACCGGTCGTATCGAGCGCGGCGTGATCAAGGTTGGCGACGAAATCGAAATCGTCGGCATCCGTCCGGTGCAGAAGACCACCGTGACCGGCGTTGAAATGTTCCGCAAGCTGCTGGACCAGGGTCAGGCAGGCGACAACGCTGGCCTGCTGCTGCGCGGCACCAAGCGTGACGACGTCGAGCGTGGCCAGGTGCTGGCCAAGCCGGGCACGATCAAGCCGCACACCAAGTTCGAAGGCGAAGTGTACGTCCTGTCGAAGGACGAGGGCGGCCGCCACACCCCGTTCTTCAACGGCTACCGTCCGCAGTTCTACTTCCGCACCACCGACATCACCGGCGCCGCCAAGCTGCCGGAAGGCGTCGAAATGGTGATGCCGGGTGACAACGTCAAGATGGAAGTCACCCTGATCAACCCGGTGGCCATGGACGAAGGCCTGCGCTTCGCCATCCGCGAAGGTGGCCGTACCGTCGGCGCCGGCGTGGTCTCGAAGATCATCGAGTAATCTGGTAGTATCTGCGCCCCGATGTTGCCTGGGTAGGGCATCGGGGCGTATCAAATGGGAAAGCAGGCACAGGATGTGCCTTGTGTTCCCCGGACCAGGAAGGGTCAATGCCATTCAGGCGGCGTCAACAGGTGACTGTTGACAGCTGCCTTGCGTGCCATTATGCTTCTACGTCTGGGCAGGCCGGGTAACTGGTCTGCCTACGTTTTTGAGGTCCACGGATTGACCTTGGCGGCCTGCAGGACTGCGGGCCGTCCGTATTCAGGAATTTCATGGGGCAAAGCAACCCAGAGGCTTTGTCTGTCGCTCTTTTAACGAAGGAACCTACCGCCATGGCGGACCAAAAGATCCGGATCCGGCTGAAAGCGTTCGATCATCGTCTGATCGACCGTTCGGCCAGCGAGATCGTTGAAACGGCAAAGCGGACCGGCGCGCAAGTGCGTGGCCCGATCCCGCTGCCGACCAAGATCGAGCGTTACACCGTTCTCGTTTCCCCGCACGTCGACAAGGACGCGCGTGACCAGTACGAGACCCGCACGCACAAGCGCGTGCTCGATATCGTTGACCCGAATGACAAGACCGTGGACGCGCTGATGAAGCTCGAACTGGCTGCCGGCGTCGACGTTCAGATCAAGCTGACCTGAGGACTACGACCATGACGAAGAAGTATTCGTTGGGCTTCGTGGGCCGCAAGGCCGGCATGAGCCGCGTGTTCACTGAAGATGGCCGCTCCATCCCGGTGACCCTGATCGAAGCAACCCCGAACCGCATCGCGCAGATCAAGACCGTCGAAACCGACGGCTACAGCGCCGTGCAGGTGACCGTCGGCGCGCGTCGCGCTGCCCTGGTCAACAAGCCGGAAGCCGGCCACTTCGCCAAGGCGAAGGTGGAAGCGGGTCGTGGCCTGTGGGAATTCCGCGTTGAAGACGCGCAGCTCGGCGATTTCGCCGTTGGCGGCGAAGTCAAGGCGGACATCTTCGAAGTCGGCCAGATCGTCGACGTCCAGGGTGTCACCAAGGGTAAGGGCTTCCAGGGCACCATCAAGCGCCACAACTTCCGTATGGGCGATGCAACCCACGGTAACTCGCTGTCGCATCGCGCGCCGGGTTCGCTGGGTCAGCGCCAGACCCCGGGTCGCGTTTTCCCGGGCAAGAAGATGTCGGGCCACATGGGCGCGGTGCAGCAGAGCACCCAGAACCTGGAAGTGGTCAAGGTCGACGTCGAGCGCGGTCTGATCGCGGTTCGCGGCGCCGTTCCGGGCGCGGCGGGTGGCGATGTGATCGTCCGTCCGGCGAGCAAGGCATAAGGAGAGATGACGATGGAACTCGTTATCACGGGTAGCAACAACAAGGTCTCGGTCTCCGAAGCCGTGTTCGGTCGCGATTTCAGCGAAGATCTGGTCCACCAGGTCGTCGTTGCTTACCGCAACGCCGGTCGCGCCGGCACCAAGGCACAGAAGACTCGCTCCGAAGTGGCTGGTACCACCAAGAAGTCGAAGAAGCAGAAGGGCGGCGGCGCGCGTCATGGCGCACTGACGGCTCCGATCTTCGTCGGCGGCGGTGTCACCTTCGCGGCCAAGCCGCGCAGCTTCGAGCAGAAGGTCAATCGCAAGCAGTACCGTGCCGCCATGTGCGCGATCCTGTCCGAGCTGAACCGTCAGGGCCGTCTGACCATCGTGGAGGCCTTCGACGTCGAAGCCACCAGCACGAAGGGTCTGATCGCCAAGCTGGCCGGCCTGGAAGTGGGCAAGCGCCCGCTGATCGTCACCGAGGAAGCGTCCGAGCACCTGTACCTGTCCGCCCGCAATCTGCCGTACGTGCAGGTGCGTGACGTGCAGGGTCTGGACCCGGTCTCGCTGGTGGGTGCCGACACGGTCGTCATCACCGCTGACGCGGTCAAGAAGGTCGAGGAGTGGCTGGCATGAACAGCAACGAAAAAATCTTCAGCGTGCTGCGTGCCCCGCGTGTCTCGGAAAAGACCGCGCGCCTGCAGGAACTCTCCAATCAGTATGTCTTCGAAGTTTCGAACGAAGCCACCAAGGCCGATGTAAAGGCCGCGGTTGAGCAGCTGTTCGACGTCAAGGTCGAAGCCGTCAACGTGGTCAACGTCAAGGGCAAGAACAAGTCCTTCCGTAACCGTGCTGGCCGCCGCGGCGATTGGCGCAAGGCGTACGTTCGCCTGGCCGACGGCCAGTCGATCGATGTAACGGCCAAGGCCTGAGGTACATCCCATGCCATTGATGAAATTCAAGCCCACCTCCCCCGGCCGCCGTTCGGCCGTGCGCGTGGTCACCCCCGACCTGCACAAGGGTGCTCCGCACGCCGCGCTGGTCGAGTCGCAGAGCCGCTCGGGTGGTCGTAACCACCACGGTCGCATCACCGTGCGTCACGTCGGTGGTGGTGCCAAGCAGCACTACCGCATCATCGACTTCAAGCGCAACAAGCTGGGCATCCCGGCGCGCGTGGAACGCATCGAATACGATCCGAACCGCACCGCCCACATCGCTCTGCTGTGCTACGTCGACGGTGAGCGTCGCTACATCATCGCCCCGAAGGGCCTGAAGGCTGGTGATCAGGTGATCGCTGGTTCGGACGCCCCGATCAAGGCCGGCAACACCCTGCCGCTGCGCAACATCCCGGTCGGCACCACCATCCACTGCATCGAACTGAAGCCGGGCAAGGGCGCTCAGATCGCTCGCGCCGCCGGTGCGGCCGTGCAGCTGGTGGCTCGTGAAGGCATCTACGCCACCCTGCGCCTGCGCTCGGGTGAAATGCGCAAGGTTCCGGTCGAGTGCTGCGCCACCATCGGCGAAGTCGGCAACGACGAGCACAGCCTGGAAAAGCTGGGCAAGGCCGGTGCCAAGCGTTGGCGCGGCGTCCGCCCGACCGTTCGTGGTGCTGCCATGAACCCGGTTGACCACCCGCACGGTGGTGGTGAGGCCAAGGCCGGCCAGGGTAACCCGCATCCGGTCACCCCGTGGGGTGTCCCGACCAAGGGTTACAAGACGCGCCATAACAAGCGCACTCAGCAGTTCATCGTCCGCGATCGTAGGGGCTAATCGACCATGGCACGTTCACTCAAGAAGGGCCCGTTCGTCGATCACCACCTCGTCAAGAAGGTGGAGGCCGCTGCGGGCAGCAAGAAGCCGATCAAGACCTGGTCGCGCCGTTCGATGATCCTGCCTGACATGGTAGGCATCACCATTGCCGTGCATAACGGCAAGAACCACATCCCGGTTCTCGTCAACGAGAACATGGTCGGCCACAAGCTCGGCGAATTTGCCATCACCCGGACCTTCAAGGGTCACGGTGGTGACAAGAAGTCGGGCAAGTAAGGAGAGATGACAATGGAAGCGAAAGCCATCCTGCGCACTGCGCGCATCTCCCCGCAGAAGGCTCGTCTGGTCGCTGACCAGGTGCGCGGTCTGCCGGCCGAACGTGCGGTCAACCTGCTGAAGTTCTCGGACAAGAAGGCTGCCCACCTGATCAAGAAGGTGGTGGAGTCGGCAATTGCCAACGCCGAGAACAATCAGGGCGCCGACGTCGACGAGCTGAAGGTTCAGACCATCATGGTTGATGAAGGTCCGACCCTGAAGCGTTTCATGGCGCGGGCGAAAGGCCGCGGTACCCGCATCCTCAAGCGCACCAGCCACATCACTGTGGTTGTGGGCGCCGCCAAGTAAGCGGATAAGGAAAAGACCATGGGTCATAAAGTTCATCCGATTGGTATCCGCCTCGGCATTTCCAAGGACTGGAACTCCAAGTGGTACGCCAACAAGGCCGAGTTCGCTGGTTACCTGGCAGCCGACCTGAAAGTGCGCGACATGCTGCGCAAGAAGCTGGCTCAGGCCGGCATCAGCAAGATCCTGATCGAGCGTCCGGCCAAGACCGCTCGCGTGACGATCCACACCGCCCGTCCGGGCGTGGTGATCGGCAAGCGCGGTGAGGACATCGAGAAGCTGCGCAAGGAAGTGAGCGAGATGATGGGCGTCCCGGCGCACATCAACGTCACCGAAGTGCGCAAGCCGGAACTGGACGCGCAGCTCGTTGCCGAGTCGATCGCCCAGCAGCTGGAGCGTCGCATCATGTTCCGCCGTGCAATGAAGCGCTCGGTCGGCAACGCGATGCGCCTGGGTGCCCTGGGCATCAAGGTCAACGTCGGTGGCCGCCTCAACGGTGCAGAAATCGCCCGTTCGGAGTGGTACCGCGAAGGCCGCGTGCCGCTGCACACCCTGCGTGCCGACATCGACTATGGCTTCGCTGAAGCCAAGACGACCTACGGCATCATCGGCATCAAGGTCTGGATCTACAAGGGCGAGGTCTTCGATTTCTCCCAGGTTGGCCAGGAAAAGCAGGACGACACCCCGTCGCGCAACGATCGTCACGATCGCGGCGACCGTGGTGACCGTCAGCGCCCGGCCCGTGAAGCGAGGTAACGACAATGTTGCAACCCAAGCGAACCAAGTACCGCAAGGTACACAAGGGCCGTAACGATGGCCTGAGCTGGAGCGCCAACGCTGTCAGCTTCGGCGAATACGGCCTGAAGGCAACCGCACACGGTCAGCTGACCGCGCGCCAGATCGAAGCGGCCCGCCGCTCGATCAGCCGCTACGTCAAGCGCGGCGGCAAGATGTGGATCCGCGTGTTCCCCGACAAGCCCATCACCAAGAAGCCCATCGAAGTCCGAATGGGTTCGGGTAAGGGTAACGTGGAATACTGGGTGGCCCAGATCCAGCCCGGCCGCATGATCTATGAAATCGAGGGTGTTTCCGAGGAAGTGGCTCGCGAGGCGTTCCGCCTGGCCGCCGCCAAGCTCTCGGTCACCACCACTTTCGTGACCCGTACGGTGCGCTGATGGATATCAAAACTCTCCGTGAAAAGTCGGCTGACGAACTCAAGGCCCACCTGATCGACCTGCGTAAGGAACAGTTCTCTGTCCGTATGCAGCAGGTCACCGGCCAGCTGCCGAAGACCCACGACATTCGCCGGGTCCGTCGCGAGATTGCTCGCGTCAAGACCCTGCTCGGCAGCACGAAGTAAGGATGGCCGCTATGAGCGACAATACTGAAAAGAAGACGCTGCGCACGGTCGAAGGCCGTGTCGTCAGCAACAAGATGGACAAGACGGTTACCGTCCTGGTTGAGCGTCAGGTCAAGCACGCGCTGTACGGCAAGTACATCAAGCGCTCGACCAAGCTGCACGCCCACGATGCCGACAACGCCTGCAAGGAAGGCGACGTCGTCCGCGTGACCGAGATTGCTCCGATGTCCAAGACCAAGAACTGGCGCGTGGTGGAAGTCATCACGCGTGCGGCTGAATAAGGAGTCTGAATCATGATCCAGATGCAGAGCTACCTTGACGTCGCGGACAATTCGGGTGCCAAGCAGGTGATGTGCTTCAAGGTGCTGGGTGGTTCCAAGCGCCGTTACGCCGGTATCGGCGACATCATCAAGGTCACCGTGAAGGATGCGATTCCGCGCGGCAAGGTCAAGAAGGGTGAAGTGTATGACGCCGTTGTGGTGCGTACCCGCAAGGGTGTGCGTCGCGCCGACGGTTCGCTGATCCGCTTCGACGGCAACGCTGCCGTCCTGCTGAACAACAAGCAGGAGCCGATCGGTACCCGTATCTTCGGGCCGGTGACCCGTGAACTTCGTTCGGAGAAGTTCATGAAGATCGTCTCGCTCGCTCCCGAAGTGCTGTGAGCGACAGGAGATAATCATGGCTAACCGTATCAAGAAGGGCGACCAGGTTGTCGTCAACGCTGGCAAGGACAAGGGCAAGCAGGGCGAAGTCGTCCGCGTCGACGGCGACCGCGTGGTCGTCGCCAACGTGAACATCGTCAAGCGCCACACCAAGCCGAATCCGCAGGCAGGTGTTGCCGGCGGCGTGGTCGAGCGCGAAGCTTCGATCCATATCTCCAACGTGAACGTGCTGAACCCGGCTTCGGGCAAGGGCGAACGCGTTGGCTTCAAGGTGCTGGAGGATGGACGCAAACTGCGTGTGTTCCGCTCCAGCGGTGAGGCGCTCGACGCCTGAGGAATGTGAAGATGACTTCCCGTCTCGAAAAGATCTACAAGGAAGAAGTGGTGCCGGCGCTGATGAAGCAGTTCGGCTACACCAATCCGATGGAAGTACCGAAGCTCGTCAAGGTCACCCTGAACATGGGTGTCGGCGAGGCTGCCACCAACAAGAAGATCCTGGAAAACGCCGTCGCGGACATGACCAAGATTTCCGGCCAGAAGCCGGTTGTCACCAAGTCGCGTATCTCGGTTGCGTCGTTCAAGATCCGTGATGGTTGGCCGATCGGCTGCAAGACCACGCTGCGTCGCCACAAGATGTACGAGTTCCTGGACCGCCTGATCAACATCTCGCTGCCGCGCGTGCGCGACTTCCGTGGTGTTTCCGGTCGTTCCTTCGACGGCCGCGGCAACTTCAACATGGGTGTGAAGGAGCAGATCATCTTCCCGGAAATCGACTTCGACGCCGTCGACGCGATCCGCGGTATGGATATCGCCATCACCACCACTGCGAAGACCGACGCGGAAGCGAAGGCGCTGCTGGCAGCGTTCAAGTTCCCGTTCCGTAACTGATCTGTCGAGGAAACCGAAATGGCAAAGACCTCCATGGTCAACCGCGACATCAAGCGGGAAAAGCTGGCCAAGAAGTACGCTGAGAAGCGTGCGGCTCTGAAGAAGATCGTGTCCTCCGTGGACGCGACCTACGAAGAGAAGATCGACGCCGCAACCAAGCTGGCCAAGCTGCCGCGCGATTCGTCGCCGAGCCGCCAGCGCAATCGTTGCGAGCTGTCGGGTCGTCCGCGTGGCGTGTACAGCAAGTTTGGCCTCGGCCGCAACAAGCTGCGCGAAGCCACCATGCGTGGCGACGTCCCGGGCCTGCGCAAGGCCAGCTGGTAATCCCAGCCGGCCCTGCGATCAGGAGCCCCCTCGGGGGCTTCTGAACCGGGGGAGGGAGGCGTTCAGCTTCCTTTCTGCGAAAAAACCCGAAGAGCCCGGCGCAAGTCGGGCTCTTTTGGCGTATACTCCCGCGTCTTGCCCTGCGCAAACGGGGTTGTAGGAGTGGGCCCCGGCCCGCTGCATCAAGGGACCTGGCCCGTTTCCAGGAGACAACAGATTTTCGCGAAAGCGGATATCGGTGCACTCAAAGGTACTCATATGAGCATGACTGATCCCATCGCCGACCTGCTGGTCCGCATCAAGAATGCGGCTGCGGTTGGCAAGCAGACGGTGAAAGCCCCGTCGTCCAAGATCAAGGTTGCGATCGCCCAGGTCCTGAAGGACGAGGGTTACATCACCGACCTGCGCGTGACCCAGCTGGAAAACAACAAGTCCGAGCTGGAAATCGTGCTGAAGTATTTCGAAGGCAAGCCGGTCATCGCGACCCTGAAGCGCTTCTCGCGTTCGGGCCTGCGCCAGTACCGCGGCAAGAGCGAGCTGCCGAAGGTCATGAATGGCCTGGGCATCTCCATCATTTCCACCTCCAAGGGCATCATGACTGATGCGCAGGCGCGCCAGCTGGGCGTCGGCGGCGAAGTCCTGTGCTTCGTGGCCTAAGGCGAAAGGAGTAGAACTATGTCCCGCGTAGCCAAGAAGCCCGTCACCCTGGGTAAGGTCGAACTGAACGTCCAGTCGGAAAGCATCACCGTCAAGGGCCCGAAGGGCACCCTGTCGCTGGTCAAGCCGGCCGGTATTGCCATCAACGTCGACAGCGGCGTTGCCACCCTGAGCACCGAGAGCGCCGACCTGGTCGCGCTGACCGGTACCGTGCGCGCGATCCTGGCCAACATGGTCAAGGGCGTGTCCGAAGGCTTCGAGCGCAAGCTGGAGCTGGTCGGCGTGGGTTACCGTGCTGCCATGCAGGGCAAGGATCTGAGCCTGTCGCTCGGTTTCTCGCATCCGGTCGTGTTCGTGGCACCGGAAGGCATCACCATCTCCACCCCGACCCAGACCGAGATCCTGGTCCAGGGCGCTGACAAGCAGGTCGTCGGTGAAGTCGCCGCCAAGATCCGTGCGTTCCGCAAGCCGGAGCCGTACAAGGGCAAGGGCGTGAAGTACTCCGACGAAGTCATCATCCGTAAGGAAGCCAAGAAGGCCTAATTAGGCGCTTCCGCTTTCAAGGAAAAAACATCATGAACAAGAACATCGCCCGCCTGCGTCGCGCCAAGTCGACCCGCGCCCACATCCGTGAGCTCGGCGTCGCCCGCCTGTCGGTGCTGCGCACCGGCCAGCACCTGTACGCCCAGGTCTTCACCGCTGACGGTTCGAAGGTGCTGGCTGCCGCCAACACCACCCAGACCGACGTCAAGGAAGGCCTGAAGAACGGCAAGAACGCCGATGCCGCTGCCAAGGTCGGCCGCATCGTTGCCGAGCGCGCCAAGGCCGCCGGCATCGAGAAGGTTGCCTTCGATCGTTCGGGCTACCGCTACCACGGCCGCATCAAGGCCCTGGCAGAAGCCGCCCGCGAAGCCGGCCTGCAGTTCTAAGGGACAAGGGCAGGGGGCCGATGGCCTCCTGCCTGCCTGCTCGCCAGCCTGAGTGAGGCTGGACGGCGCCGCTCTTCTGCAGCGGTCCACCGGAACAACGCGTCACTCCACAACCATAAGCGGCCTCGAGCCGTACATACCCAAACAACCAAGGAATCAACATGGCAGAAGAGCGTCAGCAGCGGGGTCGCGATCGCGACCGTAACCGCGAAGAGAAGATCGACGACGGCATGATCGAAAAGCTGGTCGCGGTCAACCGCGTCAGCAAGACCGTCAAGGGTGGCCGCCAGTTCACCTTCACCGCCCTGACCGTGGTCGGCGACGGCGAAGGCAAGGTCGGTTTCGGTTATGGCAAGGCCCGCGAAGTGCCGGTCGCCATCCAGAAGTCGATGGAACAGGCCCGCAAGAACCTGGTCAGCGTTGACCTGAACAACGGCACCCTGTGGCACACCATCAAGGATGGTCACGGCGCAGCCCGCGTGTTCATGCAGCCGGCTTCGGAAGGTACTGGCGTCATCGCCGGCGGTGCGATGCGCGCCGTGCTGGAAGCCGTTGGCGTGAAGAACGTGCTGGCCAAGGCCACCGGTTCGCGCAACCCGATCAATCTGGTGCGCGCCACCGTGAAGGGCCTGACTGCTGCGCAGTCGCCGGCCCGCATCGCGGCCAAGCGCGGCAAGAAGGTGGAGGAACTCAACCATGGCTAATGAGTCCAACAAGACTGTGAAGGTCCGCCTGGTGCGTGGCCTGCGTGGCACCCAGTCGCGTCACCGCCTGTCGGTGCGTGCCCTGGGCCTGAACAAGCTCAACGATGTGCGTGAACTGAAGGACAGCCCGCAGGTGCGCGGCCTGATCAACAAGGTTCAGTACCTCGTCCAGGTTGAGGAGTAATCGACCATGACTCTGCGTCTCAATGAACTGAGCCCGGCACCGGGCGCCCGCACCGAGCGCACCCGCGTCGGCCGCGGTATCGGCTCGGGCCTGGGCAAGACTGCCGGCCGCGGCCACAAGGGTTCGTTCGCCCGCAAGGGTGGCGGCAAGATCAAGGCTGGCTTCGAAGGCGGCCAGACCCCCATGCAGCGTCGTCTGCCGAAGATCGGCTTCCGTTCGCCGATCGCCAAGGACACCGCTGAAGTGCTGCTGTACGCGCTGGACAAGCTGCCGGCCGGTGAGATCGACTTCGCCGCCCTGCGTGCTGCCAAGCTGGTCCCGAGCACTGCCAAGAAGGCCAAGGTCGTCGTCAAGGGCGAAGTGACCAAGGCGTTCACCCTGAAGGGTATTGCTGCCACGGCTGGTGCCAAGGCTGCGATCGAAGCTGCCGGCGGCAGCGTAACGGAGTAAGAAAATCATGGCGCAAGCTGGCATCGGTAACCTCGCGGGCGGAATGGGCAAGTTCACTGAACTTCGCCAACGTTTGCTGTTCGTCGTCGGGGCTTTGATCGTCTATCGCATCGGCTGCTACGTGCCGGTGCCGGGCGTCAATCCCGATGCCATGCTTGCCATGATGCAACAGCAGGGCGGCGGCATCGTGGACATGTTCAACATGTTCTCGGGCGGCGCCCTGCACCGTTTCAGCATCTTTGCGCTGAACGTGATGCCGTACATCTCGGCATCGATCGTGATGCAGCTGGCCGTGCACATCTTCCCCGCCCTGAAGGCGATGCAGAAGGAAGGTGAGTCCGGCCGCCGCAAGATCACCCAGTATTCGCGCATCGGCGCCGTGCTGCTGGCAGTGGTGCAGGGCGGTTCGATCGCGCTGGCCCTGCAGGGCCAGGTTTCGCCGTCGGGCGCTCCGGTCGTGTACGCCCCCGGCATGGGCTTCGTGCTCACCGCGGTGGTCGCACTGACTGCCGGCACCATGTTCCTGATGTGGGTCGGTGAGCAGGTCACCGAACGCGGTATCGGCAACGGCGTGTCGCTGATCATCTTCGCCGGTATCGTCGCCGGTCTGCCGGGTGCGGTCATCCACACCTTCGACGCCTACCGCGACGGCAACATCCAGTTCATCCAGCTCCTGCTGATCGCCATCGTCGTACTCGCCTTCACCTTCTTCGTGGTGTTCGTGGAGCGTGGCCAGCGCCGGATCACGGTCAATTACGCGCGCCGCCAGGGCGGTCGCAACGCGTACATGAACCAGACCTCGTTCCTGCCGCTGAAGCTCAACATGGCCGGCGTCATCCCGGCGATCTTCGCCTCGAGCCTGCTGGCCTTCCCGGCCACCCTGGCCATGTGGTCCGGCCAGGCTGCCAACCAGAGCAGCTTCGGCCAGGTCCTGCAGAAGGTCGCCAATGCCCTGGGCCCGGGCGAGCCGCTGCACATGATCGTGTTCGCTGCGCTGATCACCGGTTTCGCGTTCTTCTATACCGCGCTGGTGTTCAATTCGCAGGAAACCGCCGACAACCTGAAGAAGTCGGGCGCTTTGATTCCGGGCATCCGTCCGGGCAAGGCCACCGCCGACTACATCGACGGCGTGCTGACCCGCCTGACCGCGGCCGGCTCGGCCTACCTGGTGATCGTCTGCCTGCTGCCGGAACTGATGCGCACGCAGCTGAATGCCTCGTTCTACTTCGGTGGCACGTCGCTGCTGATCGTGGTGGTGGTGGTGATGGACTTCATCGCCCAGGTGCAGGCACACCTGATGTCCCACCAGTACGAGAGCCTGCTGAAGAAGGCCAACCTGAAGGGCGGCAACCGCGGCGGTTTTGCCCGCGGCTGATAGGCCTGTTATACTTTCGTCTTCCTGACGTGATGGTCCCTCCGCTTCGCGGACTCCGGCCACACAAACGAAGGGCGGCCCCCGCAGCGGTTCCGGGTGGGGGTGTGATGAGGTGGTCCCGCGCTGGAGTAGCGCGGGCGGCCCCGGGGGAAACCCCAGGTCCAACCCCATCCGGCGCCGGAGCCTGGGCACACTCCCCAGGCCGGGTTCATGAAACCAATGGTTTCACGGGCTTCCATGTAAACCGGAACCTTGTTAGTATCGCTAGTTCACTTTTTTGATCCATCCTGCCGGATTGGCGTGCCCGAGGCGCGCTGTCGGCCATCACTCAGCTGGAGAACCGCGTCATGGCGCGTATTGCAGGCGTCAACCTGCCAGCCCAGAAGCACGTCTGGGTCGGGTTGCAAAGCATTTACGGCATCGGCCGTACCCGTTCGAAGAAGGTCTGCGAAGTCGCAGGCGTTGCTTCGACCACCAAGATCCGCGATCTGTCGGAGCCGGAAATCGAGCGCCTGCGCGCCGAAGTCGGCAAGTACATCGTGGAAGGCGATCTGCGCCGTGAGATCGGCATCGCGATCAAGCGCCTGATGGACCTGGGCTGCTACCGCGGCCTGCGTCACCGTCGTGGCCTCCCGCTGCGTGGCCAGCGCACCCGTACCAACGCCCGCACCCGCAAGGGTCCGCGCAAGGCGATCAAGAAGTAAGGGACTGAGAAATGGCTAAGCCCGCTGCTAAGACCAAGAAGAAGATCAAGCGCGTCGTCACCGACGGCGTTGCCCACGTCCACGCTTCGTTCAACAACACCATCGTCACCATCACCGACCGCCAGGGCAACGCTCTGTCGTGGGCGACCTCCGGTGGCGCTGGCTTCCGCGGTTCGCGCAAGTCGACCCCGTTCGCTGCCCAGGTGGCTGCTGAAAAGGCCGGTCGTGCTGCGCTGGACTACGGCGTGAAGTCGCTGGAAGTCCGCATCAAGGGCCCGGGTCCGGGCCGTGAGTCGGCCGTGCGTTCGCTGAACAACGTCGGCTACAAGATCACCAACATCATCGACGTGACGCCCATCCCGCACAACGGGTGCCGTCCGCCGAAGAAGCGTCGCGTCTAAAGGGAGCGATAAGAAATGGCTCGTTATATCGGTCCTACCTGTAAGCTCGCCCGCCGCGAAGGCGCCGACCTGTCCCTGAAGAGCCCGGCGCGTGCGCTGGACTCCAAGTGCAAGCTGGAGCAGAAGCCCGGCCAGCACGGCGCCACTGCCCGCAAGGGCAAGCTGTCCGACTACGCCACCCAGCTGCGTGAAAAGCAGAAGGTCAAGCGTATCTACGGCCTGCTGGAGCGTCAGTTCCGCAACTACTACAAGAAGGCCTCGACCAAGAAGGGCAACACCGGCGAGAACCTGCTGCAGCTGCTGGAAACCCGCCTGGACAACGTCGTCTACCGCATGGGCTTCGCCGTGACCCGTCCGGCTGCCCGTCAGCTGGTGTCGCACCGCGGCGTCACCGTGAATGGCAAGTCGGTCAACCTGGCTTCGTACCAGGTCAAGGCTGGCGACGCCATCGCTCTGTCCGAAAAGGCTGCCAAGCAGCTGCGCGTCCAGGAAGCCCTGACCGTCGCCGCCCAGCATGACCTGAGCCCGTCGTGGGTTGAAGTGGATTCCGGCAAGTTCACCGGCATCTTCAAGGCTGTTCCGGATCGTTCGGATCTGCCTGCGGACATCAACGAAGCGCTGATCGTCGAGCTGTATTCGAAGTAATTCACATTGGAGAGCCCCCGGCGACGGCCGGGGGTTCACTAGGAGAACCCGCAACATGACGGTTACCGCCAACCAGGTTCTGCGTCCTCGCGGTCCGCAGATCGAACGCCTTACCGACACCCGTGCAAAGGTCGTTATCGAACCTTTGGAGCGGGGTTACGGGCATACGCTGGGCAACGCCCTGCGTCGCGTGCTGCTGTCGTCCATCCCGGGCTTCGCCATCACGGAAGTCGAAATCGACGGCGTGTTGCATGAGTACACCACGGTCGAAGGTCTGCAGGAGGACGTGCTCGAAGTCCTGCTCAACCTGAAGGATGTGGCCATCCGTATGCACTCCGGCGACAGCGCCACCCTGTCCCTGTCCAAGCAGGGCCCGGGCGTTGTCACCGCTGCCGACATCAAGGTCGACCACAATGTGGAGATCCTGAACGGCGACCATGTGATCTGCCACCTGACCAAGGACACGGCAATCAACATGCGTCTGAAGATCGAACGTGGTTTCGGCTACCAGCCGGCTGCCGCGCGTCGTCGTCCGGACGAAGAAACCCGTGCCATCGGCCGCCTGGTCCTGGATGCCTCGTTCTCGCCGGTCCGCCGTGTCGCCTATGCCGTGGAAGCGGCGCGTGTCGAACAGCGCACCGACCTGGACAAGCTGGTCATCGATATCGAGACCAACGGCACCATCGATGCCGAGGAAGCCGTGCGCACCGCCGCCGACATCCTCAGCGACCAGCTGTCGGTGTTCGGTGACTTCACCCACCGCGACCGCGGTGCGGCCAAGCCGGCCAACAACGGCGTGGATCCGGTGCTGCTGCGCCCGATCGACGATCTGGAGCTGACCGTGCGTTCGGCCAACTGCCTGAAGGCTGAAAGCATCTACTACATCGGCGATCTGATCCAGAAGACCGAAGTGGAGCTGCTGAAGACCCCGAACCTGGGCAAGAAGTCGCTCACCGAGATCAAGGAAGTGCTGGCTCAGCGCGGCCTGTCGCTCGGCATGAAGCTGGAGAACTGGCCGCCGGCCGGCGTCGCCAGCCACGGCATGCTGGGCTGATATCGGCAATGCCTGAAGGCTCCACCGTTCGCGGTGGGGCCTTCAACGCAACACAACATGCCACGACGAACCCCAGGTTCGCGGGCAGGTCGTCCAGGACGGGCGGCCAGGACCATCCGCAGTCCGCGCAGCAACGCCAGGATGGCGACAACGATCCGCACAGCCTCATCATTAACCAAGGAATATCACCATGCGTCACCAGAAGTCTGGCCGTAAGTTCAGCCGCACCAGCGCCCACCGCGAAGCGATGTTCAAGAACATGGCCGCCTCGCTGTTCAAGCACGAGCTGATCAAGACCACCCTGCCGAAGGCCAAGGAACTGCGCCGCGTTGCCGAGCCGCTGATCACGCTGGCCAAGGTCGACTCCGTCGCCAACCGCCGTCTGGCCTTCGCCCGCCTGCGCGACAACGAAGCCGTCGGCAACCTGTTCACCATCCTGGGCCCGCGCTACGCGAACCGTCCGGGCGGCTACCTGCGCCTGCTGAAGTGCGGCTTCCGCGCCGGCGACAACGCGCCGATGGCCTACGTCGAGCTGGTTGACCGTCCGGTCGTGGCCGAGGAAGTGGCCGAGTAATCGGACCGCTCCAACGCGACACAGCGAAAGCCCGGCCTTTGCCGGGCTTTTGCGTTTCTGCGGGATCTGACCCGCACCGTTCCGACAGGCGTCACCTGTGGCGGTTCGAATGGCGCGCACTCTCGGTTACGCTTGGCGCCTTGATCCATTCGAGCGTTGACGATGAATCCACTGCGCTGGCCCTTCCGCGCCCAGTTCCTTCTGGGCTTCCTGATCTGCGCGGGCCTGCTGGGCTACGCGATCTTCCTGCAGCTGAAGATGGGCCTGGAACCGTGCCCGCTGTGCATCTTCCAGCGGCTGGCGTTCGCCGCGCTGGGCCTGCTGTTCCTGATCGGTGCACTGCACGGGCCCTCCAACCGTCCTGGCCGGGCAACCTACGGCGTGCTCGCCTTCATTGCCGCCGCGGTCGGCGTAGGCATCGCTGCGCGCCACGTCTACGTGCAGATGCTGCCACCGGAGATGGGGGCGACCTGCGGCCCGCCGCTGAGCTTCCTGCGCGAGACCATGGGGCCGCTGGAAGTGTTCCGCACGGTGCTGACCGGTACCGGCAACTGCGGCAATATCGACTGGACGTTCCTGGGCCTGACCATGCCGATGTGGTCGGGCGTGTGGTTCGTGCTGCTGGCGCTGTGGGCGTTGGTGGTGTCGCTGCGCAAGGTCAAGCGCTGAACGTGGCCACGCATGGCGTGGCTCTACTGGGTAGTGCCGGCCGCTGGCCGGCATACCGTGGGATTGCCGGCCAGCGGCCGGCACTACCTCAGAAATCCTGCTGCAGGCTCAGGTAGGCGCCACGGCGCGGTCCCCACTGCGGGGCGAACACGCCGACGCCACCGCCATCGCGCAGTTGGTAGCTGCGGTCCAATGCATTGATGACCGCCAGCTGCACATGCAGCGGATGGCCGCTGCCGGCATTGAAGTCATGCCCGGCGCTGAGGTTCACCTGCAGGTAGGACGGCAGCTCGCCGCCGTTGGGCACGCCCTCGATGTCCGAACGCAGGCCGCTACCGAACACGTAGTTGGCGCCGACCCGGTTGTGTCCGGCAAAGGCGTAGCTGAAGCCACCCGATGAGGTCAGCTTCTGGTCGTGGTCGAGGTGGATCCAATGGTTGGCCACATAGGCCAGCGCGTCCGGATCGAGGTTGTACTGGCCGGTGATGACCTGGGTGCCGATGGCCTTGTTGTACGCCGCGTTGACGTAAGCGCTGAACGGACCGTCGCTGTAGTCGGCACTGAACTCCAGGCCATGGATATGGCCGCGGCGGTAGTTGAACGTCGAGTAGATGTAGGCGGCACCGAACTGGCCTTCGTCCTGCAGGCGCGCGACGCGTCGGTCATAGGCATCCAGGCCCAGGGTCAGGTGGTCGCCCACCTGCTGCGACACGCCGATGTCGTAGTAGTCGCTGCGCTCGGCCAGTGGCGTGTTGTTGCCGCCGCTGGGTTGCTGGTTGGTGGTGCCGTCGTACAGCGCGATGTCGCTGCTGGCGATCAGCTCACTGGCCGGTGGCGTGAAGTAACGCGAATAGCCGGCATGCACGGTGGTGCTGTCGCTGGCATTCCAGGCCACGCCCACGCGGGGGCTGAGCTGGCCCTCGGTGTGGCCAAAGGCCTTGTAGCGATCTCCGCGCAGGCCGTAGTTGACGGTCCAGTCGTCGCCGATCTTCCATTCATCCTGCACGTACAACGCCAGCGTGCCGGCATGGAAGGCACTGTGGTCAGGTATCAGCAGCGGCGTGGTGCTGGATTGCTGGCCGGCGTCATCGACCGGAAACACCCAGCTGCTGTTGTTCGCACGCGCGTTCTCGTAATTGCCGTACAGGCCATAGCGCAGCGTGTGGTCGCTGCCCAGCGGGGTGGAGAAATCGGCCTGCAGCGTGTTGGCGCGGTTGCTGCGCTGCACCTGCGAGGCGACGCCACTGAATACCAGGTCGCCGATGACATCCGGGTTGAACGCCACATCGCTGTAGCGCTGCCCGGCTGACAGCTGGTAGGCGGTGCTGCCCAGCGCGCCCTGCAGCACCAGCATGCCGAAGCGGGTGGTCTCGCGCTGGGTTTCATCCAGCTGGCTGGAGTCGAAGGTGGTGGTGTCCAGGTAACCGAACTGCGGGGTCTGCCCGGGGTTGACCGGGATCTGGAAGCGATTGTTGGCGAAGCCGGCGAACACGCTCAGGCGCGTGTTCTCGTTGACCAGGTAGGTGAGGTCAGCGAACGCTTTGCCTTGGTGGGTGTCGTCGTGCAGCGGCTTGCGCGAGCGGGTCGGGTTCTCCAGGCCAACCTCGTTCTGGTCGTAGTTGCCAGTCAGGAACCAGCTCCATCGCCCCTGGTTGCCCCACCACGAGGCATTCGGATTGATCTTGCCGAACGAGCCTGCGGTCAGACCGGCGCTGCCGCCATTGCCGAGCTCGGCGCCATTGCGGGTGGTGATGTCGACCACTGCAGCGGTGCGCTCGCCGAACTGCGCCGGAAGCGCGCCATCCATCAGGCGGATGCTCTTGATGGTGCGGGCATCCAGTGTCTGGCCGAAGCCGGAGATCGATTCGGGCAGCAGCACGCCATTGATGCGGTACTGCAGATTGGCGTGGTCGCCGCGCACGTGCACGCCGCCATAGGAATCCTGGACCACGCCCGGGGCCTGCAGCAGTACCTGGCTGAGCGGCGCGGAGGCACCCAGCGGCTGCTTCTGGATGTCCTCGGCGGTGATCTGGTACTGGCTGCTGCCGATGTCCGGCGACAGCGCGTTGCGGGCCTGGTCGAGCTGGGCGTGGACGGTGACTGCGTCCAGATCCTTGACGGAGGAAGAGGTGTCGTCGGTCGTTGCGGCGAAGGCGGGCAGGCTGGCCAAGGCCAGGGCGAAGGCAATGCCGGTAGCGAGGGGTGAGGGCTTCATGGTGAGAGAGGGGGCGGCTGGGTGTGGAAGGGGCCGGTCCATGACGTGGAAGTGTTACTCCGTAACAAATCATGCACCTATCCCGTGCGGCTGGCCATGCTGGATCTGGCTGCTGGCGTTGGTCTTTCCCTGTCGTTCAGGTGGCCGGGGCGGTGGGGATGGGCCTTTGCGTCGGCGGCTGGCTCTGCGACCATGACCGCCCCCCATCCCGGAAGTCTGCAATGAGCCTGTCCGCCGTTCCGCCCGTCTCAGATCCCGCCGCGACCACCGCTGGCGCTGCCTGGTCGCCGGAGAGCTGGCGTGGCAAGACCGCGCTGCAGATGCCGACCTATCCCGACCCGGTGGCACTGGACGCCGCTCTGCACGAGCTGAAGCGGCTGCCGCCGCTGGTCACCTCGTGGGAGATCCTGGCGTTGAAGCAGCAGCTGGCCGAGGCCCAGGAAGGCAAGCGCTTCCTGCTGCAGGGCGGCGACTGCGCCGAGAACTTCAGCGACTGCGAATCGGGCACCATCTCCAACCGCCTGAAGGTACTGCTGCAGATGAGCTTGGTGCTGGTGCACGGCCTGCGCCAGCCGGTGATCCGCGTGGGCCGCTTCGCCGGCCAGTACGCCAAGCCGCGCTCGGCCGACACCGAGACCCGCGACGGCGTGACCCTGCCCAGCTACCGCGGTGATGTGATCAACGCACCGGCGTTCACCGAAGCGGCGCGCCTGCCGGACCCGAAGCGGATGCTGCAGGCCCACGCGCATTCGGCGATGACGATGAACTTCGTGCGTGCGCTGATCGACGGCGGTTTCGCCGACCTGCACCACCCCGAATACTGGAATCTGGAGTGGGTAAGCCACTCGCCGCTGGCGGCCGAGTACCAGAAGATGGTGGCCTCGATCGGCGATGCGGTGCACTTCATGGAGACCCTGGCCGGGGCCCGCGTGCACAACCTCAACCGCATCGACTTCTACACGTCGCACGAAGCCCTGCTGCTGCCCTACGAGCAGGCGTTGACCCGCCAGGTGCCGCGCCAGCAGGGCTGGTTGAACCTGAGCACGCATTACCCGTGGATCGGCATGCGCACGGCCGCGCTCGATGGCGCGCACGTGGAGTACCTGCGTGGCGTGCGCAATCCGATTGCGATCAAGGTGGGTCCGTCGGTGACGCCGGACCAGCTGCTGCGCCTGATCGATGTGCTCAACCCACATGACGAGCCGGGCCGCCTGAGCTTCATCCACCGGATGGGCGCAACGCAGATCGCCGAGAAACTGCCGCCGCTGCTGGACGCGGTCAAGCGTGATGGTCGCCGCGTGCTGTGGGTGTGCGATGCGATGCATGGCAATACCGAAAGCACCGCCAACGGTTTCAAGACACGCCGCTTCGACAACGTGCGTGGCGAGGTGGAGATGTCGTTCGATCTGCATGCGGCCGCGGGTACGCGCCTGGGCGGTGTGCACCTGGAACTGACCGGCGAGGACGTGACCGAGTGCATCGGCGGCGCGCGCGAACTGACCGAGCGCGACCTGGAGCGTGCGTATCGTTCGACGGTGGACCCGCGGTTGAACTACGAGCAGTCGCTGGAGATCGCGATGGCGATCGTGCGCAAGCAGGAGCAAGTGCGGTAAGGATTTTTCGGCAGGGCTTGCAGCCCTGCACCTGCTGCAATCAACGGCAACGGCAAAAGCCGAAGCGGCATTCCGTGGGGTGGCGGGATGGTGTGGGTGGTCAGGACACGCCGTAAACCCATCCATGGGGGCTCGATGGCGCCATGGATGGCGCCATC